>NZ_JACNDD010000078.1:0-31507 GCF_017351395.1 Pseudomonas sp. FW305-28 | reverse complement strand
GCTTGCGTCGGTTTTGACTGTGCCACCTTCATCGCGAGCAAGCTCGCCCCCACCGTTTTTTGTCAGTAACCGGTACCGGAACCCGGAACCCAGTTGGTCCCCGCCAGCGGCACCCGGGCCATGGCGGCCGACTCCACCGTCAGGGCTACCAAATCCTCGGGATCGAGGTTGTGCAGGTGCGACTTGCCGCAAGCCCGGGCCATCGTCTGCGCTTCCAGCACCAGGACGCGCAGGTAGTTGGCCAAGCGGCGGCCCCCCTCCACCGGATCCAGTCGCTTGGACAGTTCCGGATCCTGGGTGGTGATACCGGCCGGGTCGCGGCCGTTCTGCCAGTCATCGTAGAAACCGGCGGCCGAGCCGATTTTCTTCAGTTCCTCGTCCAGGCGTGGATGGTTATCGCCCAAGGCGATCAGCGCCGCGGTGCCGATTGCTACTGCATCCGCCCCCAGCGCCATCGCCTTGGCGACGTCGGCACCGTTGCGAATCCCTCCGGAAACGATCAACTGAACCTTGCGGTGCATGCCCATCTCCTGCAAAGCCTGTACCGCCTGAGGAATGGCCGACAGAATCGGAATCCCCACGTGTTCGATAAAGACTTCCTGTGTCGCCGCCGTCCCGCCTTGCATGCCATCGAGCACAATCACATCCGCCCCGGCCTTCACGGCCAACTTGACGTCGTAATACGGTCGGCTGGCGCCGATTTTCACGTAGATCGGTTTTTCCCAGTCAGTAATTTCCCGCAGTTCGGCAATCTTGATCGCCAGGTCATCCGGGCCGGTCCAGTCCGGGTGACGGCAGGCGCTACGCTGGTCGACACCGATCGGCAAGGTGCGCATGCCGGCCACACGCTCGGTGACCTTCATGCCCAGCAACATACCGCCGCCACCGGGTTTGGCGCCCTGCCCCAGGACGATTTCAATGGCGTCAGCCTTGCGCAGGTCGTCCGGGTTCATGCCGTAGCGCGACGGCAAGTACTGATAGACCAAATGCTGCGACTGGCCGCGCTCCTCCGGGGTCATGCCGCCGTCACCGGTGGTGGTGCTCGTGCCCGCGATGGTCGCGCCACGGCCGAGGGCTTCCTTGGCATTGGCCGACAACGCACCGAAGCTCATGCCGGCGATGGTCACCGGAATCTTCAGGTGGATCGGCTTCTTGGCAAAGCGGTTGCCGAGGATCACATCGGTGCCGCATTTCTCCCGATAGCCTTCCAGCGGGTAACGCGAAACGCTGGCACCGAGCAGCAGCAAATCATCGAAGTGCGGCAGTTTGCGCTTGGTACCGCCGCCGCGAATATCGTAGATGCC
Organism: Pseudomonas sp. FW305-28; assembly: GCF_017351395.1. Classification (NCBI taxonomy): domain Bacteria; kingdom Pseudomonadati; phylum Pseudomonadota; class Gammaproteobacteria; order Pseudomonadales; family Pseudomonadaceae; genus Pseudomonas; species Pseudomonas sp. FW305-28. Next base: position 30,203 of record NZ_JACNDD010000078.1, on the reverse strand, counting down.
AGTCTCGGCGGCACGTTGGATTTCCTGAATGGTCAGGCGGTCGAAGGTCGCGGACTCACGCAACACTGGAGTGGCTGCTTTTTGGTTAATCGGGTCGCTCATATCTGTTCTCCTCGCGCGGATCAGTACGCGGACGCGTTATCGACTTTGAAGTTGTACAACTGACGGGCCGAACCGTAACGCTTGAAGTCAGCCGCCTTATGCTCGAAACCGGCGCGATTGAGCAGTCCTTGCAGCTCTTCCAGGTGCTCGGCACGCATCTCTTTCTCGATGCAATCCGAGCCGAGGGACTCGACGGTTCCTTTGACGTAAATGTGGGTTTCGTACAACGAATCGCCCAGCGCATCGCCGGCATCACCGCAGACCACCAGGCGACCAGCCTGGCCCATGAAACAGCTCATGTGGCCGATGCTGCCGCCAACGACGATGTCGATGCCTTTCATGGAAATACCGCAGCGTGCCCCGGCGTCGCCTTCAATCACCAGCAAACCACCATGTGCCGTGGCACCGGCCGCCTGGGAGGCGCTGCCTTTGACCCGGACGTAGCCGGACATCATGTTCTCGGCGCAACCGACACCAACGTTGCCGTGGACGGTGATCGAGGCCTTTTGATTCATGCCGGCGCAGTAGTAACCGGCGTGGCCCTGGATATCGATGGAGACGGCTTCGTTCACCCCGACCGCGAGGTTGTGCTTGCCGTTGGAATGAGTCACCAGCCACTCGTGATCGGTCACGTTATTGACCTGGTCATGCAGCGCCTGATTGAGGTCACGCACGGTGGCAGTGGAAAGATCGATAGTTTTCATATGTGCGCTCCTTAAGCTGACTCGCGTTCCCAGATGTACATCGTGGCCGGTGCCGGCTCCCAGACCCTGGCGTGTTCAATGCCCGGCAGGCTCGACAGTGCCTGATACTCGGAGGCCATGGCCACGTAGTCGTCGGTCTCGGCGAGGATCGCCGGCTTGCAAGCAATCGGGTCGCGGATCACGGCAAAACCGTTGCGGGTGCCGATGGCGAAGGTGAAAAAACCGTCCAGATCCACCAGCGAATGGTCCAGCGCTTCTTTCAATGAGTCGCCCTGCTGCAGGCGCCAGGTCAGGTAGCCAGCGGCCACTTCGGTGTCGTTGTCGGTCTCGAAGTGAATGCCTTCGCGCTTGAGTTCCTGACGCAGGCGGAAGTGGTTGGACAGCGAGCCGTTGTGCACCAGGCAGAGGTCGGCGCCGGTGGAAAACGGGTGGCTGCCCTCCATGGTCACCGCGCTTTCGGTGGCCATCCGCGTGTGACCGATGATGTGGCTGCCTTGCATGCCGGCCAGGCCGAAACGCTGGGAAATTTCCTCGGGCAAGCCCATGCCCTTGAGGATTTCGATGCTCTGGCCGGCACTCATGATGCGCACGCTCGGGGCCAGTTCGGTGAGGACAAGGCGCACCGGCGCCTCTGCGGCATGGATCTTGAGTACAGCGGCGCTGGCGTTCTGGAACCAGTCCAGCGAACAGCCAAGGCGCCCTTCCAATTCGCCCATCAAGGCTTTCCAGTCGAAGCCTTCGGTGGTCGCCTGCAAGGTCAGCTTGACCCAGCCATCCGCCACTTCATCGCCGTAAATGGCGAAGCCGGCACTGTCCGGGCCACGATCGGTCATAGCCTGCAACATCGGTTCGAAGAGCTTGCCGAGCTGGGATTCCAGCTGCGGATTTTTCAGGTAAAGACCTACGATTCCACACATATCAAGTCTCCTTCGGAGGCAGTGAACGCCCGACGCCGTGCCGGGTGCCCGAATGGTTGTCAAAGCACACAGTCAGAAAAATTCGGTGTAGCGCTGGATCTCCCAGTCGGAGACGTGGCGGCTGTATTCCACCCACTCCATACGCTTGAGCTTGATGAACTCGTCTACGATCTGCGGACCGAGCATCTCGGCGAACAGCGGGTCGGCTTCGAGCGCGTCGCAGGCTTCCTTGAGCGATTGCGGCAGGGTCTTGATGCCCCGCGCGGCGATCTGCTCCAGGCTCAGGCTGTAGAGGTTTTCATTGCAGACGTGGTCGATTTCCAGCTGACGGTCGATGCCGTCCAGGCCGGCGGCGATGATCGCGGCGCTGACCAGATAGGGATTGCACCCTGCGTCCGGCAGACGGAATTCGAGGCGGCCGTAAGGTACCCGCACCATGGCCGAACGGTTATTGGCGCCGAAAGCGATAAAGGCCGGCGCCCAGGTCGCGCCGGACAAGGAATTGCCCACCACCAGACGCTTGTAGGAGTTGACCGTCGGCGCGGCAAAGGCGCACAGCGCCGGACCATGGGCCAGCAGCCCAGCGGCGAAGTGATAGGCCAGCTTCGACAGGCCCATGCCGCTCGGATCGCTGGCGTCATGGAACAGGTTCTTGTTGTCGGCGCTGCTTATCGAGAGGTGAAAGTGCATGCCGTTGCCGGCGCGTTTCGGGTCGGGCTTGGGCATGAAGGAACAGATCATCCCCAGGTCATTGGCGATCTCACCGGCAGCCATGCGGAAGAAGGTGAAACGATCCGCCGAGGTCATGGCGTCGCTGTAGGTGTAGTTGATCTCGAACTGGCCGTTGGCGTCCTCGTGGTCGATTTGATAGACCTCGAAATCCACCGCCTGCAAGGCCTCGGTCAGGCGCTCGAGAAACACCCGGGAACGCGACAGGCCTTTATAGTCGTAGCAAGGCTTGTCCAGGTTGTCGCTGGGGTCGACCAGTTGCAGCTTGCCACTCTCATCGCGGCGCATCAGGTTGAACTCCGGTTCCAGACCGGTGTTGAGGGTCCAACCCTTTTCCGCCAGGCGTTGTACTTGTTGCCCCAGCACATAACGGCTGTCATACGGATGCGGCTTACCGTCGACGTGGCCAACGCACACCACCCGCCCGTAACCCGGCTGCCAGGGCACCGGGGTCAGGGTGGACAAGTCGCCGCGAGCCATGAAGTCAGGGCCGTGGGGTTCCATGCCCATGCCGCTGATCGCAAACCCGGCAAAACCTGCTCCCTCTTCAGCCACGGTCTTGAGCCCACAGATCGGCACCGACTTGGTCTTGGCCGCACCGTGAATATCCACAAATTGCGCAAGTACGTATTTGATCCCGTGCTTGTCGATGATGCGCTGGGTTTCTGCTGGCAACATTGCTCGTCACTCCTCGCGAAAGGCAAAACATCTTGAATGGGCCTTGACCGTCTTTTTATTCCTAAAAAGAAAGTTATTTTCCCAATAGGAATGCAAAGCCCTTGCCAGATTCGCGAGTGAACGCAGAAACGCCGTGACAGGCGCTTTTGTGCTGTATATATGGGAATATTCTTTTCCCTGTGAGAATACTGCCCACAGGCCAGGCGCCAAGCAGTGCCATTTGCACTTTCTCAGTGCGAAACTAATATTACTGAACGGAAAGTGTGCAGGACCTGATGACTATGTCGACCGAAACCGCCCCGCGCCTCAAGCTTGAGCAATACCTGGGATTGCAGATCAAGCGCCAGCGCCAGGCTCAGGATCTGAAATTATCTGACGTGGCCAAGATTGCCGATATCAGCCAGGGCATGCTGAGCAAGATCGAAAATGCCCAGGTGTCCACCAGCCTCGACACCTTGAGCCGTCTGTGCGACGTGCTCGGCCTGCCACTGTCGAAGCTGTTCAGCGAATACGACCAGCAAGACGGTAGTGCGTTGCTGGTCAAGGCTGATCAGGGAATGGAAGTGGTTCGACGAGGCACCGAGAAGGGTCATACCTATCATCTGCTCAATCACACTCGTGGGCCGAAGAAAAGTTTTGAGGCCTACATGGTCAGCATGGATGACGCGAGTGAAGAGTTTCCGACCTTCTCCCACCCCGGCACCGAATTCCTCCACTTGCTGGAAGGTGAGCTGATCTATCGCCACGGCAATCAGCTTTACCGAATGGAAGCTGGCGACAGCCTGACGTTCGAAGGCGAAATCCCCCACGGCCCCGAGCAACTGGTGCAGGTGCCGATCCGCCTGTTGTCGATCATGAATTACGGCAACGACAAAGAATAACGCCCCCCTTCCCTTGCTTTGCCCTGTCTTGAGGCCGACCCAGCGTCGGCCTCACGAATTTTCCTGCCAGTTAAAAAACTTTCTTGAAAGCTCTGGACGCGGCGCGACCATTCCCCTATAAAGCCACAACCAGGAATAATTTATTCCCAACAAGAAAATACGCTCATGGATGAGCCTGCTGTCCGTCGATGATTTTTTTCGCTATGCGATGAGCTGCCGCCATCATCCCGAGGACGTGTCATGCAACACGAAAAAAACCATTTCATCATCAAGATCACCTGTCCCGCGGTGTCCGGCATCGTCGCTGCCGTCACCACCTACCTGGCGGACAACGGTTGCTACATCGGGGAGATGGCGCAATTCGATGACGATTTCAGCGGCCGTTTTTTCATGCGTGCGGTGTTCCGCTTCAACGACAGCCATCAGGGCGACATTCAACAGATCAAGGACGGCTTCGCCGACGTCGCCCAAGCATTCGACATGACCTGGGAATTGCACGACACCCGCGAGCCGATGCGTGTGCTGCTGATGGTCAGCAAATTCGACCACTGCCTGACCGACCTGCTCTATCGCTACCACAAGGGCGAGATGGACATGACCATCACCGCCATCGTCTCCAACCACCTCGACCTGCGGCCCATGGCTGAACGCGAAGGCATTCGTTTCATCTACTTGCCGGTGACCAAGGAAACCAAGGCTCGACAGGAAACCGAGCTGATGAGGATCGTCGACGACACCGGCACCGAACTGGTGGTATTGGCGCGCTACATGCAAATCCTCTCTGATGACCTGTGCAAGCAACTCTCCGGGCGGGCGATCAACATTCACCATTCGTTCTTGCCCGGTTTCAAAGGAGCCAAGCCTTATCACCAAGCCTACCAGCGCGGCGTGAAACTGATCGGCGCCACCGCTCATTACGTCACCAGCGACCTCGATGAGGGACCGATCATCGAGCAGGAAGTACAGCGCGTCGATCACGTCTACCTGCCCGACGACCTGGTCGCCACCGGCCGTGACACCGAAACCGTGGCCCTGTCCAAGGCGGTCAAGTATCACCTGGAGCACCGGGTTTTCCTCAACCAGGACAGAACGGTGATCTTCCGGTGAACACGCACAAACTGATCGACGGAAAAGCCACTGCCGCCCGCGTCCTGGTGCAGGTTCGCGAGGACGTGGAGCGCCTGCGCGAGCAAGACATTCAGCCGGCCTTGGCGGTAATTCTCGTGGGCAGCGACCCTGCCAGCCAGGTCTATGTGCGAAACAAGATCCTGCGCGCCGAAGAAGTGGGTATCCGCTCGCTGGAACATCGGCTGTCCACGGACACCAGCACTGAACAGTTGCTCATTCTGATCGCCCGATTGAATGCCAATCGCTCGATCCACGGCATTCTGCTGCAACTGCCGCTGCCTCCGCATATCGACGAATTACGCGCACTGGAGGCTATCGCTCCGGACAAGGATGTGGACGGGTTCCACAGTCAGAACGTCGGCGGTCTCAGCCAGGGTCGCACGGTACTCGCGCCCTGCACCCCCAGTGGTTGTTTGTATTTGCTGGAACAAACCTGTGGCGATCTACGCGGCAAGCACGCGGTGGTGATCGGCCGCTCGAACATCGTCGGCAAACCCATGGCCGCGTTGTTGCTGCAGGCCGACTGCTCGGTGACCGTCCTGCATTCGCGCAGCCCGGATCCGCAGGCCCTGTGCCGCCAGGCAGACATCGTCATCGCCGCCGTGGGTCGCCCACGGTTGATCGACGCCAGTTGGCTCAAACCTGGCGCAGTGGTGATCGACGTCGGCATCAACCGCATCGAAGACGATGGCCGCAGTCGCCTGGTGGGCGACGTCGACTTCGACAGCGCCCTGGCACACGTCGCGGCGATCACCCCGGTGCCCGGTGGTGTCGGCCCGATGACCATTGCCTTTCTGATGAAGAACACCGTGACCGCAGCCCTTGCGCAACACCAGGCTCAACGCAGCCAATCGGAGGCCCTATGCCATTCAATCTATTGAAATACGGGCTGAGTTCGGAGTATCCGGTGGAAGTGGATTTGCCGCCACCGAAGGAACTCAAATCGAGCTATGACGTAGTGATCATCGGTGCCGGCGGCCATGGCCTGGCCACCGCTTACTACCTGGCCAAGTACCACGGCATCACTAATGTCGCGGTGTTGGAGAAGTCCTACCTGGGCGGCGGCAATACCGCGCGCAACACGGCGGTGATCCGCTCCAACTACCTGACCAGTGAAGGCGTGCGTTTCTATGCCGAATCGGTGCGCATGTTCCAGGGGCTTTCGAACGAGTTCGACTTCAACATCATGTATTCCGAGCGCGGCCAACTGACCCTGGCCCACACCGATGCCACGGTGCGTTCGTTCCGCCAGCGAGCCGAGGTGAACAAACACTTTGGCGGCCGTACCGAGATGATCGACCGCCAGCAGATCCGCGAACTGGTGCCCAGCCTCAACCTCGATCCCGGCCACTTGCCGGTGATTGCCGGTCTGTGGCACATCGACGGCGCCACAGCACGCCACGACGCCGTGGCCTGGGGTTACGCCAAGCAGGCGGCCAAGCGCGGCGTCGAAATCCATCAGCTCACCGAAGTCCAGGATCTGATTATCGAGAACGGCGCCATCACAGCGGTCAAGACCAACCGCGGCACCATCAAGTGCGGTTGCGCGGTGCAGGCGATTGCCGGGCACAGTTCGTTGCTGATGGCCAAGGCCGGGATCCGTTCGCCGATCCAGACCTTCCCGCTGCAAGCGATGGTCACCCAGCCGTTCAAGCCGTTTCTTGATCCGCTGGTGAGCTCCTCCGCACTGCACTGCTATGTGCAGCAGACCAGCCGTGGTGAGGTGGTATTCGGCGGTGGCTCCGATCCCTATCCACTGTTCAACACCCGTTCGACCCTGGACCTCAAGGAAAGCCTGCTCGCCCATGCGATCGAGATGTTCCCGTTCATGGCCAACGCCAAGCTGATGCGCCAATGGGCCGGGATCACCGACATGACCCCGGATTACAGTCCGATCATGGGCTTGTCGCCGGTGAAGAATTACTACCTCGACGCCGGCTGGGGTACCTGGGGCTTCAAGGCCACGCCGATCTGCGGCAAGACCATGGCCGAGTTGGTGGCCAGCGGCGGCAAGGTGCCGGAGCTGATCAAACCCTTCGGCCTCGAACGTTTCTCGACCTTCCAGCAAGTCAACGAAATGGGCGCCACGGCGGCCAGCCACTGACGGAGAGCAGACGATGAAAATCATGATTTGCCCGCTCAACGGGCCGCGCAATATCAGCGAGTTCACCTATGGCGGTGAATTCAAGCCGATGCCTGATCCCATCAGTTGCAGCGATGCGGAATGGGCCGACTACGTATTCAACACCGACAACCTCGCCGGCGTGGTGCGCGAATGGTGGATGCACACGCCGTCCAGCTACTGGTTTCTGGCGGAGCGTCACACCGTCACCGATGAAATCCTGCGGACCTTCGACCCCAAAGAGCTCTTCAGCACCCGTGTCGAATTTAACGCTGCAGCCAAGGAGATCGCAGGATGAATCGCCTCCCAGCCCCCATGGGCTTGCTGATCGACCGTGATCAGCCGCTGGATTTCAGCTTCGACGGCCAGCGCTACCAAGGCTTGCTGGGCGACAGCATCGCCAGTGCCTTGCTGGCCAACGGGCGTTTCCTGATCTCCCGTTCGTTCAAATACCATCGCCCGCGTGGCCCGCTGACCATGGCCGGCCAGGACGCCAACAGCCTGGTGCAGTTGCCCGAAGAACCCAACGTGCTGGCCGATGCACATGCGTTGTCCGCTGGATTGCAGGTGACGGCGCAGAACGTCAACGGCTCGCTGGATAACGACAAGGACGCCTACCTCGGCAAGTTCTCGAAATTCATGCCGGTGGGTTTCTACTACCGCTCGTTCTACAAACCCAAGGGCATGTGGAAAGTCTGGGAACCGATCATTCGCAAGAAGGCTGGCCTCGGTGTGCTCGACCTGAAGTTCCAGCCTGAGTATTACGACAAGGCCTACTTGTTTACCGACGTCGCGGTAATCGGCGCAGGCCCCGCCGGGCTCCATGCGGCGCTGACGGCAGCCAACGCGGGGGCCAAGGTGTTGCTCATCGAGCAACAATCGGTTCTCGGCGGTTCGCTAACCTATGCCCGCTTCGATATCGAAGGCAACAAGGCTGAAAACCTACGCCGCGAACTGCTCGCGGCGGTAGAGCAACACGCCAATATCCAGATCCTGACCGAAGCCACTTGCAACGCCTGGTTCACCGACAACTACCTGCCGGTGATTCAGGGCAAACGCCTGTACAAGGTCCGCGCCCGCCAGTGCCTGGTGTGCAGCGGCGCCTTCGATCAGCCGGTGATCTTTCGCAACAACGACCTGCCAGGCGTGATGCTGACCAGCGCCGCGCAACGACTGATGAAACTGTATGCGGTCAAACCCGGTAAACGCGCCGTGGTGCTGACAGGCAACGATGACGGTTACCTCGCCGCGCTGGATCTGCACGACCAGGACGTGGAGGTCGTCGCCGTGGTGGACCTGCGCCAGGGGCCTTCGGACGAATCCTTGCTGCGCGCACTGGCGCAACGCAAGATCTACCACCAGAGCAACAGCACCGTCTATGAAGCCCTGCACGAGAAAGGCATGCGCCATATCAACGGCGTCGACGTGCGCCAGATCACCGCACAAGGCCAGGTCGCCGAGATCGGGCAACACCTGAAGTGCGATTTACTGTGCATGTCCGCCGGTTACATGCCGGTCTATCAACTGCTGTGCCAGGCCGGCGGCAAGCTTGCCTACGACGATCAGCGTGCCGAGTTCACGCTCAGCGGCCTACCAAAGAATCTGAATGTCGCCGGCTCGGTCAACGGCCGTCACCACCTCGATAACGTGATTGCCGATGGTGTGAATGCCGCTGCCGAAGCTGCCCTCGCGCTGGGGCTGACCGTCGGCACGCAACGCGCGCCATTGAGCGGTGAGGCTCGGGTCAACTTTAATTGGCCAATCTTCCCGCACCCCAAAGGCAAGGACTTCGTCGACTTCGACGAGGATCTGCAAGTAGCCGATATCGTCAACGCCACCCGGATCGGCTATCGCGACGTGCAACTGGTCAAGCGCTACTCCACCGTCGGCATGGGCCCGTCCCAGGGTCGTCACTCGGCGCTGCCGACCGCGCGGTTGGTCGCCTGGGCCACCCAGCGCAACATCAGCGAAACCGGCGTCACCACAGCGCGACCGCCGTTTGTGGCTGAAAAACTTGCGCATGTCGCCGGTCGCGCGTTCGACCCGTACCGGCAAACGCCGATGCATGCCCGACACCTGCAAGCCGGGGCGAAGATGATGCCCGCCGGCATCTGGCAACGCCCGGCCTACTACGGCAACGCCAAGGATCGCGAACGCTGCATGCAAGCCGAAGCCTTGCACGTGCGCAACAAGGTCGGCCTCATCGACGTCTCGACCCTCGGCGGCCTGGACGTGCGCGGCCCGGACGCCGGCGAGCTGCTTAACCGGATGTACACCTTTGCCTTCCTCAAACAGCCGGTCGGCCGTTCTCGCTATGCGCTGATGACCAATGAGCATGGTGTGGTGATCGACGACGGTGTCTGTGCGAGGTTTGCCGAGAACCATTTCTACGTCACCGCCACCACCAGCGGCGTCGACCGGATCTATCAGCAGATGCTCAAGTGGAATGCACAATGGCGCCTGGACGTGGACGTCGCCAACGTCACCGCAGCCATCTGCGCGGTCAACGTCGCCGGGCCAGACTCGCGCAAAGTGCTTGAGAAAGTCTGCAGTGATCTCGATCTGAGCGCCGAAGCCTTCCCCTATCTGGGCGTCCGTCAAGGCACCGTGGCCGGCATCAAGGCACGGCTGTTGCGAGTCGGTTTTGTCGGCGAGCTGGGTTATGAAATCCACGTCCCGGCACGTCATGGACTCAAGCTTTGGGATGCGCTGATTGAGGCCGGCAAAGCACATGACATCCGCCCCTTCGGCGTTGAAACCCAACGCCTGCTGCGCCTGGAAAAAGGCCATGTGATCATCAGTCAGGACACCGATGGAATGACTCACCCGGCGGAAATCGACATGGGTTGGGCAGTCAGTCGCACCAAGCCGTTCTTCGTCGGCCGCCGCTCGGTGGACATCCTCGAAGCCCAGCCACTGAAACGCAAACTGGTGGGTTTCAGCCTGCCCAAAGGCAGCCTGCAACCGCTGGAAGGCCATCTGGTGCTTAACGGCCCGGACATCAGCGGCAACGTCACCTCCTGCGAGTATTCCGCTTCCCTGGGCACGATCATCGGCCTGGCTTACGCCGGCATCGACCAGAGTGCGCCGGGCCAACAGATTCCGATCCGCGTCGAGGGCGGGATCGTGGTTCAGGCCACAGTCGTGCAATTACCCTTCTTCGATCCTGAAAACCAACGGCAGGAGCTTTAAGTCATGTCCAGTCTGAATCCACAAGAGATGATCAGGCCACGGCCGGTTGCCCACACGCAAACCTGCACGCTGGTGGATCTGACCGACCTGCCCCGGGTCGGTTTTCGCGGAACACAAACCGCCGATTACCTGAAGGCACGCGGCTTCGTACTGCCGGACGCGCCCAATCGGGCCACCGTCCAGACTGACGGTAGTCAGGTGGCACGCCTGTCGCAAACCGAATACCTGCTGCTGGGGAGCCCCGACGATCAAGGCGAACGGATCGCCGATGAAGAAGCACGCTGGGAACTCGACCACCGAGCCAACTACCTGCTGCCACGTCAGGACAGTCATGCCTGCTTCTTGCTGAGCGGTAGCTCCGTTGCTCAGGTCATGGCCAAGCTGTGCGGCGTCGACCTGAGCCGGCAAGCCTTCAGCCCGGGTGCGGTGGCGCAAACGTCGGCGGCGCGGATCAACGTGATCATCATCTACTCTGGAATCGTTGACACCCCTGCGTTCCACATTCTCTGCGACCGAGCATCACGGGCCTACTTCCATTGCGCCATGCTCGATGCCCTGGAGCAATTCGGGGGGGCTCAACCAGACTGAACGCAACATCGGCTTGTACCTTGAAGCCGGGCTCCCACACCGTGATAGGGGAGCCCGCGCCACATACCACCCCGCTGACCGAGTCGCCTTTACCGCAACCGCCTCTGCAAGAACTCAATGAAGCGTTGTGTCTTCGCGGGCAGCAGACGTGTTTCAGTGATGGCATAGGCGCTCATCGGTACTCCATGCCATTGGGGCATGATGGGACAAAGTCGGCCCAATATGGCAGCCGCCAGTTTCGCCAACGGCTCTGGCGTTACCGCATGCGCCAAAGCATGAGCCGTCGTGGAAACTGCTAGGATAATGCGCCGATGGAGCGTGTGTTTCGCAGCTTGAAAACTGAATGGATACCGACCGTGGGCTACATGACAGCTCAAGAAGCGAATCACGACGTACAACTGGATTAGACCGCATCAGTTCAATAATGGGCTGGCCCCGGCTCAGGCCGAGAAAAAACTTAACGTCGTGTCCGAGTTTAGTTGACCACTACAGATCCCCGCCAGGGCAAAACCGCAATAAAATTGAGACAAGCATGACAATTTATACACCGCATCCACTGATACAAACCGTCACAACCCATCATGCCTTAGATCAGCGCCCCGCCTGACACTCATCCCAAACACCACGCATCAGTTCCTTCAGCATCAGCGCCTCGCCCCAGCGATCCGTTATATCGCGCCCATCCCTCCCCGTGATCGCATAGGGTGGCGGGCCAAGCTCGCAGGTGAAGGACAGGCTCGCGGGTGTGTTCGGTCGCGCCAGCCAATCCTTGATTCCGTAACGCCACCAGCCCAGAAACCGGTCCAACCAGGGGCGATGCTGGGCGAAGGTCAAGGGCACCTGGACCTGCTCACTATTAGCGACCCGCCCGTGAAAACCCCAACTGTGTCGTAGGATGGTGTGAATCTGTTCGTCGTCTTCGGCAGTGGCCGACTCAGGCAATTCGCGGCCCACGACGTAATGGGACAAGTCAGCCAACAACTTGAGGTCGGGCATCTGCGCGAGCAAGTCGAGGGTGAACAACAGGTCACTGGTGAGACGATAGCGGTGGGTTTCCAGCAGGATCGGAAAGTCCACCTGCTCGGCCAGACGCTGCCAGCCTTCGATCAGAGTGATCGCTTGTGCCAGCGTGCGCGGCCGGACATCGGCTTGCAGCGTGAGGTGGTGGCAGCCGTAACGGGAGGCAACCTCAAGTGCTTGCGCCAAGTCATTCACGGTGTGGGGAAACAGTTGACCTTCGATTTGCAGGCCTTGCGCCTTGGCAGCGGCATGCAGACGTCCGGCCTGTGGCGCGATCCAGAAATGGTCGGTGACTCCATCGAAGCCAGCAGCGGCAATCTTCTCCACCTGCGCCTCCAGGGAAAGATCGCATTGACCACGGTGATCTTGCATGGCCCACAGGGACTGAAATACCAGGAACTCACGCATGTCAGGGCCTCAGTAGATGTTTGAGAAGCACATCGGCATCGGCCAACGCGTCCACGGAGAGTGGGGTCAGTTTGGCAATCAGCCGTTCACACAACTTGATGTCCTTGGCAACGCTGTTGCCCTGCCCCCAGCCGCAGGCGCCTTGCAAACGTTGCTCGGTGTCCAGGTAGAACAGCAGCAGACCACCGCCTGCCAAGGTGCGAACGGCCGAAGGTGGCGCCGGTGAGATCACGCCCACCGTCTGCAAGCCCCAGTCGTACTGATCAGACCAGAAGCCGGGAACACCCTCGAACGGCAGCTCGCCGCCCAACAGATTCAATGCCGCGTGACGGCCCTGGGTCTCGGCATTGCGCCAGGTTTCCTGGCGCTGGAATAACGCGTCGGCGTGCAGGCTAAACTCACACACATCGCCGGCCGCAAAGATGTCCGGCGCGCTGGTGCGCAACTGGGCATCGACTCGAATTCCCTGGCCCACCTCCAGCCCCGCCGCCGCGGCCAATTCGATGTTGGGTTGCATGCCGATACCGACCACCACCCAGTCACAGGGCAGCACCTGGCCGTCCACCAGTTGCACCGCCTCAGCGCGTTCGATGCCTTGTACCCTTTCAAGCGCTACGTTCAGCCGCACGTCAACGCCCTGTTGCCGATGCAATTCCAACAAGGCCTGGGACACAGCTTCAGGCAATACTCGCCCGGCCAGTCGTGGCCCGGCTTCCAGCAACGTCACCTGACAGCCTAAGGTCCGGGCCGTTGCCGCGACTTCGAGGCCGATAAAGCCACCACCGATGATCACCAGGCGCGTGCCGGGCATCAATGCGCTGCGCAGGGCCAGGGCTTCGTCATGGGTGCGCAGGTAAAGCACGTTGGCCAGAGGTTCAGGCACCAGGGACAAGCGACGCGCTCTGCCCCCGGTTGCCAACAGTAATCGGCTGTAGGGCAACCAACGTCCGTCGGTCAATTGCAGGCGGTGGTGCTGCGGATCCAGGCTTTTTACCGGGTTGCCCGCCAGGTGTTCGATGCTCAGTTCAGTGAGCCGGCTATCGCTCCACAGGCTGCAATCGTCCAGGTTCATCGTGCCCTGCAGCAAGCCCTTGGACAGCGGAGGACGCTCGTACGGCAAATGGAGTTCATCGCCGATCAGGATCAGCCGACCGGTATAACCCTGCTCGCGCAAGGTCAGCGCCGCGCGGCCACCGGCATGGCCGGCGCCGACGATAATCAGTGGAGCATTCATGGCGTGTACTCCTGGCGGTCAAACCGAGATGGCGAGCAGAACCCGCCCCGCGTCGACCCGTACCGGATAGGTCTTGAGATTGACACACACTGGCGCCCCCAAGGCTTTGCCGGTGCGATAGTCAAAGCGCCCGTTGTGCTTGGGGCACTCGATGACATGGTCCATCACCAGGCCGTCAGCCAGGTGGATCGACTCGTGAGTACACAGGCCAGCAGTGGCAAAAAACTCGTTGTCAGCAGAGCGGTAGATGGCATAGGTATGCGGACCGTGGTCGAAGCGAATGACGTCTTCTTCATTTATTTCGCCCACGGCGCATACATCGATCCATTGATCGTTCATGGCGTTTTCTCTTGTTCGGGATACAGCCGGAAGGTGTCAGCCCAGGGTGGCTTCAGCCTGTGGATGAGCGTCGGTGGCAGGCCTTGGGCTACCGACGGGGCGTCGCACGAAATACGTCGGGTCCTTGCGCTGCTTCAAGAGGGTCGGAATGATTTCCTTGAAGGCCTCACCGATGTTGGCGTAAGGCGGCGGGCAGTCGTGGCGGATCTCTTCATGGAGCTGCGCCAGGGCGTGGTACGGCACCATCGGGTACATGTGGTGCTCAAGGTGATAATTCATGTTCATGTACAGAAAGCGCAGTACCCGGTTCATATAGATGGTGCGGCAGTTGCTACGGTGGTCCAGCACATCTTCCGCCAGGCCTACATGTTGGGTGAGGCCAAACAGGTAGGACAACCAGCCGCCATACAGGATGGGCAGGCCGATATACATCAGCGGCAACCAGCTGTGCAGGTAAAGCGCCGCGCCAAAGATAACGGCGTAAATCACGAGCCAGATACGGGCCGCCAGGAACACCTTGGGCCACTCGGACTCAGGGATGAACGTCTGTTCCTGGGCATCCATTTTGCCAACCGCGTGCCGGCATACGCCCCCCATCGTTTTCAGCAGCAACGGGATCTGGAACAGGCTCAGCAACATCATGAACAAGCTCGGTGGACGCGGTTCGACGATTTCCGGATCGCGGCCAACGACGATGGTGTCGGTATGGTGCCGGGCATGGCTCCAGCGCCACACGTGGGGCTCGAACATGCACATGAAGCTCGCCACCTGGTAGAGCGCATCATTCATCCAGCGAGTCTTGAAAGCCGTGCCGTGGCCGCTTTCATGCCAGCGCGGGTTGGAGGCGGTGGCGTACAGAACGCCATACGCAAGAAAAAACGGCACACAAGCCCAAGTGCCCCAGAACCAGTAGCCGCCGAAGCCGGTGATCAGCAGGGCCAGCAGCCAGATGGCGGTGTCGAGCAAGGCCGGGCCGTCGCGGCGTTGCATCAGTTGCTTCATACGTTGACGGGAGATGGGCGACTGGTACCAACTGGCCGATACGAGGCCTTTTTCAGCCGCGCGGGCAGCTTCAGGGCCGGTCAGGCGATAGTCGCGAGTAGAGGCGGTGTTGTCTTGAGACATTGTTATTGTTCTCCGCAAGCGTGAGATGTCAGGTGCTTTGCGTAAGAAAATATAGAGAGCGTGAAAGGCCCTCTCAAGGCCTTGAATACATTCCCTATCAAGCTATCATCCAGCTCCTGCAGGGCTTGATAGTTTTCTATCAAGACGTTTTGAAGGTCCATCATGAATAACAATAAACGCCCCACCATCGCCACGGTCGCCAAACACGCAGGCTTAAGTGTCGCCACCGTCGACCGCGTGCTCAACGCTCGCGCCCCGGTTAATCCAGCCACAGCCGAACAGGTGCTTCAGGCCGCAGAAGCCGTGGGCTATTTTGCCGCGCGGCTGATCGGCCAACGTATTCTCGAACGTCGCCCCACGTACCGTTTCGGCATCCTGCTGCTGGGCACCGCCCAGGCGTTCTACGCCAACCTGGCCCAAGCCATCACCGAGGCCGCGCAACGCCAGGTCGGGGCCAACCTGACCTGCCAATTCGAATACGTTTTTGATCGCACCCCCAGCGCCATCATCGCCCAGATCGAACAGTTGGCGGTGCAGTGCGACGGCCTGGCGGTGGTCAGCTTCGCCCACCCGCAGATCAACGCCGCCCTTGCCCAGATTCGCGAGGCCGGCGTGCCCGTGGTGGCACTGCTGTCGGGCATTCATGAGGCGGCGACCGAGCCCTATGTCGGCCAAGACAATCACGTCGTCGGGCGCACGATGGGGTGGCTGCTGGCCCGCACCTGTGGCGCGCGCAAAGGCAGCATCGGCATTCTGCTCGGAGGTCATCGCTTTCTTGGCCACCAGGCGCGGGTCGAAGGCTTGCACAGTTACTTGGCCGAACACGCACCTGGGCTGCGCCCGCTGGAGCCGCTGATCAATCTGGACAACTGCGACATCACCGAAGAAGCAACCCTCGACCTGCTGGTTCGGCATGACGATTTGCGCGGGCTATGCGTGGTAGGCGGCGGTGGCGACGGGATTATCAACGCGTTGGCGCAACTGCCCAAGCGCCCGACGCTGTGCTGCATTTTGCAGGAGTCCACCGAGCTGTCACGCCAAGCCCTGGCCCAGGGTTTGGTCGACGTGGTGATCGACTCTCAGCCGCGCCAGACTGCAACGGCGCTGGTGGATCTACTGGTGGAATTGCAGACTGCGGAGCAGTTCGATCCTGTGCGTCACCGGGTGCATATTCCGCTGCAGATTGTGACATCGGAGAATACCCAAACCTGATGGGCTGGCGGCACAATCTGTTCAGCCCTTGATGGCGCGGTTAACCGTCACTTACTACGGCTTCAGCTGACTTCTGCGCATTCAGTCCCGTCCCTCCTAAACGCTCGGTAGAGGACTTTCACCTCCAAGTCACCAGCGTGGCCACCACAGCCAAACTGGTTGCGCTTACGCGCAACGCGCCATGCCTGGCGCACGCAAAAAAAAGCCACTCATCTGAGTGGCTTTTTTCTGAATCTTGGAGCGGGAAACGAGACTCGTATCTGGCGTCCGACCCATTGAAATCTAAGGGGTTTCTTTTCTTGCCCGAGCAGGAAAAGACTTAATTCTGGACTTGTTCTTTGGGAGGATCAAGAGCCAACCATGAATGAAAAGTCAGTGCTCTGAGCCAATCTTCGTCTTTTTTCAGTAGCGCTTGTAAATCCGGAGAAAGCAGCATCGGTGAAAAAGCACTGACATGCGTGTTTTCCGGCCCGAGCACCCCCTTGGATTACAAGTCACGCGGATGTTGTCAAGGACACGGTGGCTTTTATGGGGGCATTCAGTTTTTGGTCAGGTGTCTCGTATTGTCGCCGCGTCGTTGTTTAATAGAGTTCGGGGGCCGATTGGCAATACTGGCAGGGCGCATGACCATTACGTACGACTTTCTCTCTGTGAAACTGTCGAGTTGACGGCCTCTTTGTTACCCTGAATGGGCTTCTCGCTTCTGTTTCCAGCGCTGGTGTCGAGATCCTGAAACACATTTCCCCACAGAACCGACCTGGCTAGTATCGTTCTCGACGATCAGCTTGGTATCGCCGAGTTCCTCCTTGGGAGGCGACGAGCGCAAGCCGTCGAAGAGGTTGCGGGCAGGCGTCGCGGCTTGCCGACGCTGCAGCTGCGCAATGCCTACCCTGATGGGGCTCAGCGCGGCTGAAGACGCAGCAGTTTGCCATCCTGTTCGTCGGTGAGCACGTAGAGCAGGCCGTCAGGGCCCTGCCTGACATCCCGAACGCGGGCATGCCCGTCCTCCAGCAACTTGTGCTCGGCCACGACCTTACCGTCTTTCAGTTCGATACGGTCGAGGTAACCGAACTTGAGCGAACCGACGAAGAGATTGCCCTTCCATGCCGGCCCATAACGGTCGCTAGTCAGGAAGGCCATGCCGGACGGCGCGATCGAGGGCACCCAATAATGCAGCGGCTGCTCCATGCCGTCCTTGGCGGTCAGGCCGTCGCCAATCTTCCCGCCGCCATAGTTTTCGCCGTAGGTTATGACCGGCCAACCGGAGTTGCGACCCGCCAGCGGAACGTTGATCTCGTCGCCGCCCTGCGGACCGTGATCGTTCATCCAGAGGCGGCCGTCCGGACCGAGCGTAGCGCCCTGGCTATTGCGATGGCCATAGCTCCAGATCTCTGGCAAGGCACCGGGGCGGCCGACGAAAGGGTTGTCGGTCGGCACCACGCCGTCCTTCTGGATGCGCACCACTTTGCCCAAGTGGTTATCGAGCTCCTGCGCATCCTCCTTCCGGCTGTAACGCTCCCCCAACGTGACGAAAAGCGTCCCGTCCTTCGCCTCGACGATGCGGCAGCCGAAATGCGCGGAGCTGCTCACTTTCGGTCGCTGACTGAAAATCACCTGCAGGTTGTCGAGACGCACCATGTTGCTCGACAGCGTCGCGCGTGCCACTGCCGTGCTATTGCCCGCGCCACCAGCAGCCGGTTCGGAAAAGCAGAAGTAGACCATGCGATTCACGTCGAAAGCACTGTCGGTCACCACATCCAGCAGCCCGCCCTGCCCGCCTGCCGCGATCGCCGGCAGCCCCTCAACCGGCGGGCCGATGCTCCCATCGGCACCAACCACCCGAAGCCGTCCCGGCCGTTCTGTCACCAAGTAGCGATGTGCCGGCAGAAAGGCCACTGCCCAGGGATTCTCTAATCCGGTTGCCACCCGCTCAGCCCGCACCTCGGCGGCCAGCGCGCTGGCAGCAAAACCCATGGCAAGAAATGCTGGGACCAGAACCCACTCAAGTTTCAGATTCATGTCTGTTCCAATGGTTGATTTGACAGCCGCTAGCACACCCTACGAAGAAAGATATAAATTAGTAAATCTGTGCGCTACGCATGTGCATCCAGATATTTCTCTGCTTTTGCGATCCCGTTAATGCGCCGAAGTTTCTGCATCGTGAAGACGCCCCCCCTGCGTCCGAACGCCAATGGCGGGAGGCTTCGACGCCAGGTGTTTAGGCACGGCGCCTCAAGTCGGCGGCTCGCTGAACTTGGCGACGAACGTCTCTATGAAGCTCGGTGATCCGACGAGGGTCAGCGTCACTTCGTGCCAGCCTCCCAGCTCGACGGTCACTGCAGGTCGTGGTCCCACACTACACGCCCACTGAGGTATTTCATCTCGCCCCACCGAGAACGCGTGCGCCACCGCGCCCGTGGTAACGGAGCCTGCGTCAGTCAGCGCACTTGGTCACGACCCTGCCGTCGACCGACGGATGTACCGGGAATGGCGCCATGGCCTCGAACACGCCGTCGCGTCGCACCAGCGCGTGGAACAGAGCGGCCCCGAGGTGCAGCAGGATCAGCGCGAAGAAGCAGAACGAGAGGAACTTATGAGCGTTCCACAGCCGGCTGTGCAGGCCGGCGTCGGGCGACACGATGGCGGGCAGATGCAGCCCGGCGACGAGCACCGGGTAGTCCGCCGCCGACAACATGGCCCAACCAAGCAAGGGCATCGCGAGCATCAGCACATAGAACGCGACATGCGAGAGTTTGGCGGCGAGCTTCATCGGCTCGGGCATGTCACGCGGCAACGGCGGCGCACCAAGGCGCCAGCGGACGATCAGACGCAGCACCGCGAGCACGAGGATCGCAATACCCAACGGCTTGTGGATCGAGACCAGCATCAAGTACGCGGGCGTGATCGTCGAGACCATGCCGACGCCGATGAACAGCATCGCGAGGATGCAGATCGCCATGCCCCAATGAAGCGCCCGCTGCAACGGCGCGAATTGCTGGTTGACTTGGCTCATGGCTTGGCTCCGGTGGTGGTGGTGATGGACGGGGTGCGCGGATAGTCTTTTTCTTCGGCGGTCCGGCGGTTGTACGAGACCGAATAAGCGGCCGAACGTGCGGCGGGGAAAGGGTCGTCGGATGTGCGCATGCCAGCCGGCAGCACGGTGGGATCGAAGTTGATGTCGCGGCATGAGCCATCGGCCTCGGGCTCAATCTTCGTCACCGACAGGGTGCCGACGCCGACGCTGCGGCGATCTTCCGGCCAAGCCTTGCTCGGGTCGGAGGTCGGGTCGCCCGGGCCGGCGACCATGACCGTCATAGCCCAGCGCTGCGTAGCCTTCGCGACGCGCTCGGTGATGTCGGCCAGCAGGAAATCGGGCTCGCGCTTCTTGAGTTCGTCGCTCGAGACCGGCACAGGTATGGCGGCCGGCTTAAAGGACCAGCGCACGGCTTGGTCTTGGCCCTGCGCGTTAGTGAAGACGAAGCTGTTGATGCCGTTGTAGCGGTCTTCGGCGTACGAGCTGGTGAACGGCGCGCTGCCAGCCCACTGGCTAAACGCGCCGATCTCGGGGTGCGCAGTGGCGAAGTTCTTCAACGCATCCGGATGGCTCTTGTCGGCGGAAGCCACCTGCAAATCGTAGAAAGCCTGCGGCGTCGCGACCGGGAAGAACGGCGCATTGATCATCGCGGAGCGCCACTCCTGGCCGTCGGGCGTTCGGATGCGCAGGCTCAGGGAGCGCACGCGCGCCGTGCCATCGGGCGCTTTGAGGTCGGGCGAGGCGAGATTGAAGCGGCCGGTCACGGGATAGGTGCCGGCGGCGAACATCTGTGCCTTGGACAAATCGCTGCCCGCGCCGTTGGCCTCGAAGGTACCGGTGAAGCAGATACCCTTGGCATGGGCGCGGCGGAAACCGAGAGCCGGTCCGGCGGGCGGCGCCAGCACCTCGACGATCTTGGTCGGCGTGAGGCGCGCGGGTGTCAACCAACCGGCTGTGTATGCGAACGCGGCGCCGACGGCGACAACCACCGCCGCGATCAGTACGAGCGGCCCTAGAAAAGACTTATTGGAGTGAGGATGTCGCTCGTTCATCGAAATTTCTTCCGGAGTGCGGGGTGGAGAGTTCTGTAACGAATTTAACGCTTTACTCAAAACCTTGTGCGAAGTCGCTACGGCGCTGAAGACTTCTATACGCACCGACCAGCAACGTTACGTTGCCGCCGGCCGCGCGGCGAAGAAGCAGTACAAGTGGCGACGATCCTATTCCCCCAAGCAAAACTGCACAGCGAGGTGATGGTGAATCTGCATCCGGGCTCCAGAGTGATGCTCTGCGACGCGTTTTGTCTGCCCCCTCAACGGGGTGCCGGCTTCTTTGATTTCTACCGTGCCGACCTGGAAGTACGCTGGCCGGAGATAAGCTTGGCGCTTAATGGGCAAGATATACTGCGGCATATGCCGGGTGTCAGTCATGCCTTCCAAGCGCTGGCGACGTTTATGCTCGTAGATCAGGGCTTGCCTGTCGAAGCGCCGAAAAGTGCCTGCGCATGCCCTTCCCCACTCATCCCGGTCTGGGGGTCAGCGCATTGCCCAACGATTGCGGGGCAGCAATCACTCTCTTATCGTTAATCTAAAGTTCCATAACTCTCTAGCCATCTTGGCTCTAAAAAGCACTATTAACGGCGCATCGCGTAATGGCTACCTATACATGGTTTGAAAATATCACGAGCTTAGTGGGCTCAATCATGCAGCCACGTGCTAGGCCCTATGAATAAAAGCACGCAATGCAAGAAATCACCGCGCTTCGATGGCACATCAACACAGTGATTTAGTGCCCGCTCAACTACGAGCGAGCACGACTCACAACTAAGCAACATGCTTGAGACGATTACCGTTACCGATTCAGGGCTTGCATTTTTTCTTTTGGAAAAACCTGCCAGCCCACAATCTGGATGAAGTATTACTGTTCGGCCAGCGGCTAATTTTTCAAATGGTCTCTTGCCCCTACAGACCTGAAGAACGGGTTTAGAAGCAGCTTCCGCAGGAAGCGCCGGAACGGAAACAGAGGTTGTGATCTCTCTTTCGACTTCGACGCAGCCCAACAAGCCTTGACCAAACAAGCTTTCACGTCCGTTAAGCCTGGCGGATGTCCTCTACAAGGTCTCCTCCATCGCCTGTCCCAGACCGAGTCACTCGAATCGGCGACCAACGCAGCCTGCGGCGGGTTTTCCGCCGGTCATATAGCAAGGCTGAGCTGATGCAGGCGGACCGAATACTTCCATGTACGGGACTCGATGATCAATGGTCATCGCAGCGTGGTGATATGTCATTCGAACAAGCATGAATTCATCGGGATAGGTTTCCATTTCGAACCGCCTGGGACTTGGGGGCGCGATTATCCAATAGCGTGCATAGATGCTTGCAATTTCATGGGATGTTTTGGGGCAGGGACTGGCATACATTAGTTGGCAAAGCCAATCCGGACGCGCGACGCCATTTGCGAAACGAATATTCCTCATGAAAAGTCTATGACGCCTACGCCGACGACAAGCCCTGCTGCTCGACGGGTATTCAGGCTGGCAGGAACAATCTCAACTACATGTAAGGCAAGCACATGCAACTGACACAGGAATGGGACAAGACTTTCGCCAAGAGCGACAAGGTGGACCATAAGAAGATCACCTTCACGAACCGCTATGGCATCACCCTGGCGGGCGACCTGTACCAACCGAAGAGCGCCAGCGCAAAGCTGGCAGCTATTGTCGTCTGTGGCCCGTTCGGCGCGGTAAAGGAGCAGTCCTCCGGGCTCTATGCGCAAACCATGGCCGAGCGCGGCTTTGTCACGCTGGCCTTCGATGCATCCTACACCGGGGAAAGCAGCGGTGAGCCGCGCAACGTCGCCTCACCAGACATCAACACCGAGGACGTAAGCGCGGCAGTTGATGCTCTCAGCCTGCAACCCTCCGTTGATCGCGAACGGATTGGCGTCATCGGCATCTGCGGTTGGGGTGGCATGGCGCTGAATGCCGTGGCCTTGGATAAGCGCGTCAAGGCGGTTGTCGCCAGCACCATGTACGACATGACCCGCGTCATGTCCAAGGGCTACAACGATAGCGTAACCCTCGAACAGCGCACGCAAGGGCTCGAACAACTGAGCGCACAACGTTGGGTCGACGCGGAAAATGGTGCCCCTGCTTACCAGCCCCCCTACAACGAACTGAGGGGTGGTGAAGCGCAGTTCATGGTCGATTATCACGATTACTACAGCACGACCCGCGGACACCATCCGCGCGCGGTCAACTCGGGCAACTCCTGGACGGTCACTACACCGCTGTCGTTCATGAACATGCCGATCCTGACCTACATCGCGGAAATTTCTCCACGCCCGGTCCTGTTCATCCATGGTGAAAACGCCCACTCGCGCTACTTCAGCGAAACCGCCTACGCGGCCGCGGCGCAGCCAAAAGAGCTGATGATCATTCCAGAGGCCAGCCACACCGATCTGTACGATCGTGTGGACGTGATTCCTTTCGACAAGCTGACGACCTTCTTCACGCAGCACCTGGCCACGGCGGCAGGCGCCGCTTGACGCATTGAAGCGGCCGCATCCTGGCGAGCGAAATGCCACGATGCGGCTGAACTGGCTGGCGCGCCCTACGGTATGGACTCATGCCACTCAACACTTCTGACTTTCCAGTGGGGATCGCAACCAGAACTGGCAATAGACCACTCGCTGAGGGGCATTAGCGCCATATTGCTGCGCGAATTCGCGCTCGAAACCTACGAGTTCACGTGCAGGCGCGGCAACGCGTCTGGCCCATTTTCCGCATTGCAAGGAGAACAACATGCAGAGCAAACACGTTGACGTCGGTGCAGGCGGCACTCTCTCCTCTCTTGGCGCTGCAAGCCGTAGGCATTCCTGGCACCGGCGGGCCATGCGACAGCTTGGAATGCCGCTGGTTCTCCTTGCACTGTGCAGCGGCCATCCCGCCCACGCCGCCAGCACTGCGCTGCCCGTGGCCGCGGAGCAGGATGTCACTCAAGCACCCAATAAATCGGATGAATCACGCCTGTGGATGACCGTCGGGGAACGTCGCTTCGCCATCACCCTTGCCAACAACGAGGCCACTCGCGCATTCGCTGCCACGCTGCCGCTGACACTGGACATGGAGGACCTCCACGGAAACGAGAAGAAAAAAGAACTGCCTGAAGCGCTGCCCACCAGTGAGAGCCGGCCCGGCACGATCCGCAACGGAGACCTTATGCTTTGGGGATCGCGCACCGTGGTCATCTTTTACAAGACCTTCGACTCAGCTTACTCATACACCCGTCTGGGCCGCGTGGACGATCCGACTGGCCTGGCCCAAGCGCTCGGCAGTGGCGATGTTCGGGTGATGTTTTCCCAATAGCAGCGTGCGCTGACAAAGTAGTCCCCACGCGCTCAACACCGACCTGAAATACCGCGTCATCGTCTGCTGCATCTCCTTCGCAGCCCGAATCCAGAGAGAGAGATCATGATCAAAGACAAAGTAGTCATCATTACCGGCGCATCGTCCGGAATCGGCGAGGCAACCGCCAAGCTGCTCGCGAGCAAGGGCGCAAAAATCGTGCTCGGCGCCCGTCGAGAAGACAAGCTCAAGCAGATCGCGGACGAGATTCTCCTGAACGGAGGCCAAGTGGTCTATCAAGCGCTGGACGTGACCAAGCAAGAGGACAACAACAGCATCGTCCGCCTGGCCAAAGAAAGGTTCGGTCGCGTGGACGTGATTTTCCTGAATGCAGGGCTGATGCCAAACTCCCCCCTGTCCGCACTGAAGACCGAAGACTGGCACCAAATGATAGATGTCAACGTCAAGGGCGTTTTGAATGGTGTGGCAGCGGTGCTACCCGAGTTCCTGGCACAGAAGGCTGGGCACGTCATCACTACCTCGTCGGTGGCGGGACTAAAGGCCTATCCGGGCGGCGCCGTCTATGGCGGGACGAAGTGGTTCGTTCGCGACTTCATGGAGGTGCTGCGCATGGAATCCGCCATGGAAGGCAATAACATCCGCACCGCGACGATCTACCCGGCCGCCGTCAAGACGGAACTGCTGGCGACGATCAGCGATAAGCTGGCGCTTGACCAGATGCAGGACATCTATGACAAGTACGGCATTTCTCCAGACCGAATCGCCAACATCGTCGCCTTCGCGATCGACCAGCCCGATGACACGACAATCAACGAGTTCACAGTTGGCCCTGCGAACCAGCCTTGGTGAGTGCATTGCATTCACGCAAGGCGTCCGACAGCCCACCACTGTCCTGACAAGGAGCTTTCATGAAGACCGTACCACTAGGATCAACCGACACTCGGGTTCCCAACGTCGTCGCGGGCATGATGCGCATCGCCGGCAGCACCGATGACCAGATCCGCGCGCTCTACACCGCGGCGCGCGAATCGGGCATCAATTTTTTCGATCACGCCGACCTCTACGGATTCAACCATCCCGACGGTGGCCCGCACTTGTGCGAACGCCGGTTCGGCGAGGCGCTGCGACTCAGCAGCGCCGAGCGCGAGCAGATCTTCCTCCAGTCCAAAACCAGTATTGTCGCCGACCCGTGGCACTACGATCAGTCCTATGAGCACATCGTGGCGTCGGCCGAGAGGTCGCTGAAAGCGCTCGGTAGCGACTATCTGGATGTGCTACTGCTGCACCGGCCCGACGCACTCGTGGAACCGGAAGAAGTCGCCCGCGCCTTCGACCATCTGGAGTCCACCGGAAAGGTCCGCGCATTCGGAGTTTCCAACCATACGCCCCGTCAAATCGATCTGCTCAAAACCGCCGTGACCCAACCGATCCTGGCCAACCAGGTCCAGCTTTCGGTGACGCATTCGACGATCGTCGCCCAGGGCCTGTCGTCGAACATGACCGGATTCGACGACTCAATTACTCGTGACGGTGGCGGCATCGTAGACTACGCACGGATTAATAAAATCACGCTGCAGGCGTGGTCTCCGTTCCAGAAAGCCTTTCAGGATGGGGTCTTCTTCGACTCTCCCGACTACCCGCAGCTTAATGTCGAACTCAAACGACTCGCTGCGAAGTACGACGTCACTCCGACCGCGATCGCTACAGCCTGGATCACCCGTCATCCCGCCGACATCCAAGTCGTACTGGGTACCACGAGACCCGAGCGCCTCGTCGAGGCAGCCGCGGGCTCGAATATTCCGCTCACCCGCCCCGAATGGTACGGGCTTATCCGAGCGGCAGGTCACAACGTTCCCTGAACGCACCCGGACGTCGAAAGTGGCGCCTGTCCCTCTGATTACTAGCCCCACAACGGCGTTAACACCAGAGCTCTGCTTGGATCATGCACGCCGAAGCGTAATGATCGAAAACAAGGACCACCTCTTCACGAACCACTTCTCCCCGACGGGGACTCCTTGTGTATAGCGAGGGCCTTGGCTAAGCCCTCACCATACTCTCTCAACGCATCTGCAGGATGATCGGGTTGCTGCTGGCCGGATTGGTTCGCTCACGCAGCTCCTTCACCTCGTCAGCCTTCACTGCCCCTCCCTGATTACCCCAAGACGTGCGGACGAAAGTCAGTACATCGGCGACTTCCTGATCAGAGAGTTGGTTGCGGTACGGGGGCATGCGATATGAATCCGGAATGCCATTAGCAACGACACGTTCGGAACCGTTCAAGGTGGCATTGATGCTCGTAGCGCCTTCCTTCACCATTGATGAAGATGCGCCTGCCAAAGGAGGTATCCATGGCGCCTGCCCGCTGCCGTCACTGCCGTGGCAACTGCTGCACTTGGCCATATAGTTGGCTGCCCCAGGTGTCGACAGAGGTTGTTCTGCCAGTTTGGCCGCTGGCTTCCATGGCGGCCCGTCACGCTTTGGGTCGCCCGGCAACGACACCAGGTAATGCGCAATGGCTTTTAAGTCCGGGTCGGACATATATTGCGTCGAGTTGTTGAAGACTTCCGCCATGGTGCCCACGACCACGCTGTGAGCGTTACGTCCGGTTTTCAGATAGTCGACGATCTCCTGCTCGCTCCAGCGCCCCAATCCAGTGTTCGGATCCTGGCGCAGGCTCGGCGCGTACCACCCATCGAGCAGCGAACCGCTGAGGAAAGTAGCGCTGCTTTCATCCAGCGACTTCTCGTTCATCGTCAAGCTGCGTGGGGTATGGCAACTGCCACAATGCCCCGCGCCCTGGACGATGTAGGCGCCGCGGTTCCACAGCGCATCCTCTGAGGGCTTGGCCTGATAGGCACCGTCATCGACAAACGCGGTATTCCACAAAGCCAGCGGCCAGCGCATGTTGAGCGGCCAGGGGATATGGCTTTGCTGGTTCTGCTGCTGCGCCGGCTTAACGCCGGCCATGAAGAACGCATAAAGCGCCCGCACATCATCGTCGCTGAGCTTGGCATAGGATGGGTACGGCATAGCCGGATACAGCCTGTGCCCGTCAGCCGCGACTCCGCTGCGTACTGCGCGATCAAAGTCGGCCAGGCTGTAATTACCGATGCCCGTTTGTTTGTCCGGGGTAATGTTGGTGGCATAGATTGATCCCATCGGGGTCGCCATCTCCAGGCCGCCGGCAAACGGCGCACCTTTGGGCGTGCTGTGGCAGGCCACGCAATCGCTAAGCCTGGCGACATATTCACCACGCTGGACGAGTTGTGCATCTGCCGAGGGTGCAGATGCCTCATTAGCAAAAGGCGAAAATGGCGTGCGATTGACAAACCAGCCCAAGCCAGCTGCCACGACGATGCCTGCTGGCAGCAGATACTTTATAGTTTTATTCACGAACCATTCCTCATCAGGTGTCGAAGCGGTACTGCGATAGAGGCATGCTGCGAATTCGTTGACCGGTCAGTCGCGAGACGGCGTTAGCAACCGCCGGTGCCACCGCAGGCAGAGGCGGCTCACCGATTCCGCCCATTGGCGCACCACTCTCCACCACACGGACATGGACCCTGGCCATCATTTCCGGTGTGAGGATGCGGTAGAGGTCGTAATTGCGCGCCACCGGCGTACCACCTTTGTAGATGGCTTGTTCGACCAGGGTTTGAGACAAGCCAAGGGCCACGGCTGAGTTGACCTGAGCCTCGATGATGGCGGGATTGACGATGCTACCCGGATCGATTGCCTGCCAGATGTCGTGAACCTTCACGGCTCCGTTGCTGATGGAAACCTCTGCGATCACCGCCGTTTCGGTACCAAATGGCGATGCCATTGCAACGCCTCTTGCTCGCTTGGTGCCGTCTTGCGCCGTGAACGGCCCTCGTTTCCACCCCCCGGACAGGTCGGCCACTACTTTGAGCAAGTGGCTTAGCCGCTCGTTGCCCTGTAGCAGCTTGGCCCGTAGCTCATAGGGATCCTGACCGCCGGCATCCGCCACTTCATCCAGAAAAGCTTCATACATGAAGTCATTGATGGAGTTCCCGACTGAACGCCAGTAGCCCAGCATCACCGGGGTCTGCGAGTACAGTTGAGCGATCCGACGATGGGCAATGGCGTATTTTTTACCGGCCAGGCCTTCGACGGCGGTCGGGTCGATTTTGTCTCCTTGTTTGTTAGCGATACCCTCGGTTGGCCCTTCCGTGGCACTAATTGCTTCAAAGGCCACCGGCATGCCCTGTTCATCCAGGCCAGCGCGAAAGCGCACTACGGCGGAAGGACGAAGCACGTCACGCAAAAATTCTTCCTCGCGACTCCAGATCACCTTGATCGGTCGACCTGTGGATTGAGCCAGCTGGATAGCCTGAGGGTAAGGTGATGCATTCGGGTATAAAAAATGCCGGCCGAAAAAGCCACCCAGCAGCGGAGAGTGGAGAGTGATTTTGGAAGGGTCCAGACCGGTACGCTTGGCGACGTCGGCCAAAAACAAATCCGGGGCCTGGTTCGGCAGCCACAGATCGAGATTGCCTTCAGCGTCGAAGCGCGCCAGGGCCGAGGGCGGCTCCAACTGGGCGTGGTTGAGGTATTGGGTATGGTAAGTCGCACTGACGACTTTCTTGGCGCCGGCCAACCCTTGCTGCAGGTCACCTTCACGTTCGGCCTCATCCCCGGCGTCGGTGGTTTTACTCAATTGCTCCGCATAGGCCTGGGTGTCGAAATTAGCCGGCATGTAGCGCACGGTTGAATCGCCACCCGGCTCCGTCCACTCCACTTGCAGAGCCTCGACGGCACGCTTGGCCACCCACCAGCGTTGCGCAACCACCGCCACTGCCCCCTCAAGACGGTGCACCGAATGCACGCCTTTGAGGTTTCTGATCTGATCCTCGTTGCGCACCAGCCCCACTTGCAGACCCAAGCGCGGCGCATGCTGTACCGCGGCGTGGAGCATGCCTTCGACACGAGTATCGATGGTGTATTGCGCCTTACCAGTGGATTTGTCGTAGACGTCTATTCGCTGGACCGGCTTACCGATCCAGCGGAATGTGGCAGGGTCGCGCAGAGTAACGGTTTGCGGATCGGGAATGGGCAAATCGAGCGTTAACGGCGCGAGTTCACCGTAGGTGATCGATCGATTGGAAGCGGCATGAATGACCCGCCCTGGCTCAGTAGTCAGCTGCGCCAGAGGCACCTTCCAGTGGGATGACGCGGCCTGCAATAGCATCAGGCGCGCCGATGCGCCCAGTCGGCGCATGGTCATGTAGCTCGCGCGCATCGACCGGCTACCACCCGTGAAGCGCATGCCACCTTCCATGACTTTGAAGTCACTCCCGGGCGCCGCGTTCTCCACCAGAAAGCTGGCTGGATCTATATCGAGCTCCTCACCCACGACCTGTGCCATGCCCGTGAAAATGCCCTGCCCACCCTCAATAAAGGGGCTCTGCAGGCGAACGGTATTATCCGGACGAATCTCCAGGAACGCCGGTACACGGGCGCCAGGCGGCAATGCCTGGGCACGCTCGGCAGCACGCAACGGGCCAAGGGGAATTCCGAAGCTGATAACAAGCGCACCCGCCGTGACGCCAGCCGATGCCTGCAAAAAACGGCGGCGAGAGACGTTCACAGGTTGCGCGTCGGAGAGTACGCCGCGCTCAGCGATAGAATCATCCAGTTTTGACATAGTGTTCCCCTGTGTTTGCATTCAATGCTCGGCCTGGCAGCAGACCAATCCCTGCTCCATTAAAGGTGGTCAGGATTAGCCGTCGGCATTGTCACCAGGCACATCGCAGCTCAGTCGAATTGCGCGTGTTCAAGCACCAGCAAGCTCATCGACAGCAGTCTTGATCGCGTTATAAGTGCCGCAACGGCAGAGATTCGTCATGGCGGCAGCAATATCGGCTTGGGAAGGTTTGGGAATGCGCTGCAACAGCGCAGTGGCGGCCATTACCTGGCCAGACTGGCAATAGCCACACTGGGCGACTTGATGCTTGACCCAGGCCGCCACCACGCGCTTGCCCAGCTCGTCGTCTTCAATGGCTTCGATTGTGCGAATCTGTTTGCCCTTTACCCCTTCAACTGGTGTAACGCATGAGCGAAGCAGCACGCCGTCCACCATGACCGAACAGGCGCCGCATTGCGCCAAACCGCACCCGTACTTGGTTCCGGTCAGGCCGATATCGTCGCGAATCACCCATAACAATGGTGTATCCGCATCCGCCTCAACCTCATACACAGTGCCATTTACGTTGAGTTCCATTGTAAGAATGCCTCGATTGAAAACAGTGTGAAAAACCTGGCCGAGCACGACCTGCGGATAATCTTTGGCAACTGACCATTCGCAATAACAACAACTGCAACGTCGTCTTTTTAGACAAGCCTTACCCTACTGGGCTCGTCCGTGGCACAGCAAGCGAACCACGTGAGTCACCTCGCAAGGTGC
>NZ_JACNDD010000077.1:0-31946 GCF_017351395.1 Pseudomonas sp. FW305-28 | reverse complement strand
AATATAAAGCCGAGATAGACACGCGGCTTAGGCAACTATCTGAGGACATTAAAATCAAAGCTTCGGACTCTGAAGCCTCAGCATTGGAGTCAGCAAACAACGCCATAAATTCTCTCGCGAGTATTAAATCCGTAGAAAGTAAAGTAGAACAGGCTCTTAAAGATCTTTTAGCTTGTAAAGACGCGGCAAAAAGCGAGCTTGCTAGCGTTGGCGACTTAGCCCAAAAAACACAAAAACTAACCGAAGAAATTTCGGAATTTGCCCAGGCTAGCGAAAAAATTAGTACGGCTATAGTCCAACAACAAAATTTCGCCTCAGAAGCAGTCAAAGAGATGAGTAGCGACTTGGCCGTAGTTAAGGCCGCACTGCTAGAAGCTCAGAAACTCCCTGAACAAATTGAGGCGAGCAAGAAGCAACTGGACGGAATTACTGTTATCAGCAAAGACATTGATGGGCTTTTGAACCACTCAATGAAGAAAAAGTCTGACATTGACGAACTGCACAAAACCATCTTGGGAGCAGAAGTGAAGGGAGTAGATGGCTCTGTCGAAAAAGTAGACGGGCTTCTCGATGAGTTGCAAGGTGCCTACACCTCAATTAAAGACCAAACTGAAAACATGGAAATCCAAATCAACAACACTATTAACGATTTGATTGAAAAGCATGAGCAGGCTTTATCTCATGAAAAGGAAGAATTTGAAAAGCTATTAGATTTATCAGGCAAAAGGTATTCGGCTATAAATGACGAGATATCAGGCTTATTACCCGGCGCCATGGCAGCGGGGCTAAGTGCTGCCTACGAGCGAAAGAAAGATGATGAGATAGTTTCATTGACTGCACATGAACTTAGCTTCAAGATCGCAATTGGACTTATGGTTGCTGTGTCTTTGATTCCATTCGGCGTCGATGTATTCCTATTGGGTTGGAAAGGTAATGAATTGGTCGAAGTCATTAAGGGAACCCCGAATCTTATCGTCTCTATCCTGCCTCTGTACTTCCCAGTATTATGGTTTGCATATTCGTCGAGTAAAAAGCTCAATCTATCCAAACGACTGATTGAGGAATATACTCACAAGGCTGTTCTTGGAAGGACTTTTTCTGGCCTATCAAATCAGATCGAATCACTTCCCCGTGAAAGTGTCGTTCGTGACGAGTTGAGGACCAGATTGCTATTTAATATGCTACAAGTCAGCTCCGAAAATCCAGGCAAGCTTATTACTGATTACAACAAGACAGACCATCCTTTGATGGACGCGCTTGAAAATAGTGCGAAGCTTTCAGACTCGGTAGAGAGCCTATCAAAGCTACCCGGATTCTCTGCCCTTGCAAAAAAATTGGCCGCCAGAACAGATGAGTTACTTAGCTCGCAAGCAAAAAAGGTCGAAAGTGGTCTAGCCGCTCAGGAGGAAATGGAGAAACCCATCCAAAAGGATGGTGTAGAAGACGTTAAAACGGTCGTATAATTTTACGCTGCGCTACTCTTAGATGGCGTGATACCCGAATGAATAATGTATGACTCTGTTATTCGTGGCCCACCAGGACTCCAAAAAACTGGTTTTCCAGTGCAGACTAGGATAGTTTCGGTTAAAAGCTGAATGTCGCTACCCCTTGCCTATATGCTTCGTGATCATGCGGCAAAAGGGGACTGAAAAGGTGACATATTATTGAAAAAAAAGGTCTTGCCTAGGCAAGACCTTTTTGTGTCCGGAAAGCGGAATCTATGAGTCGATCCTACCTCACCTCAACAATATCCAACGCCCGATTCGCCAACAACTCACTCACCTCAATCACCTGCAAAATCCCCAACGCAACCCGTCGCCTCGACCCATCCAGATCAAACGCCAAATCACTGATCATCGCATTCGCCGAAGCCAGGTTCTCACTAAGATTCGCAAGCAAACACTCAGAATCCACACTCGGATCAATCCGAAAAATGGAGTCGGACTTGTCAGACGTTTCGCCCTTAGGCTTAGGCTTCAGGTAGTAATCCAACGCTCGCGTGGCAGCGTCGTCGATTTTCTTGTTGCGGGCAGATTGGGCGCGGGACGTAGGTTCGTCTGCCGCAGGAGGATTCGGAGTAACTTTTACCATCGTCTTGCTTCCT
Source organism: Pseudomonas sp. FW305-28 (assembly GCF_017351395.1). Lineage (NCBI taxonomy): Bacteria > Pseudomonadati > Pseudomonadota > Gammaproteobacteria > Pseudomonadales > Pseudomonadaceae > Pseudomonas > Pseudomonas sp. FW305-28. Next base: position 29,842 of record NZ_JACNDD010000077.1, on the reverse strand, counting down.
GTAGTAGGAGCCATCACCCACTCGCTGCTAAACGATGGGAGGCAGCTGTGCGCAGGTTAGCAGACCGGGGAAACAAGAAACCGGCGCGTCCGGGGACGCCCTGCGCACAGCCACCATCAAGTGCAGGATGGGGAATCCTGACTGGATGACGCCTTGCACAACCTGTTTCACCGCGAGCTGCTAAACCCGATCACTGACAATCAGTGACAGGTCCAAAACTACCGACGCAACCCCAGGCGCACAAGCCGGCGGATTCTGGCGTAGTTGTAGGCAAAGGCGCAAGGCGCTGTGGCTTGGCGGGCCTTCGTCGCTGGTGTCTGTCGGTCTTTACTGACAGGACGCCGCTCGACTGGTCTGAGTAGATGTCCGATGCCGTTCAATTGAGGCTGTCGGAAGGTCTGTGGCGAGGCGCTTATAGGAGGGGGCTGCTGCGCAGCCCAGCGGGAGCAAGCTCCCTCGCCACAGTTCATTGTTTTGCTTATCTGAATGGCATTGCGATTGGAGCCACTAGGCGCCCTCGCCCTTCTCCCCCGACTCATCACTGTGCACCACCACCAGCAACTGCGCCTGAACATCCCCCACCGAACGCAGGCGATGGGGTTTCTGCGCATTGAAATGCAGGGCATCGCCACGGTTCAGCAGCACGCGCTCGTTCATGAAGTCCACTTCCACCTGACCCTCGTGCACGAACAGAAACTCCTCCCCGGTGTGTTCCTTGAACGCGTGATGGGCGGTGAATTCGGCGGCCGGGTAGAGGATGAAGGGCAGCAGGCTGCGCTCGGATACTTGGTGGGCCAGTACCGCGTATTCGGAGCTGCCGCTGCTCGCCGCGAGGGATTGGCGGTCTTCGCTGCGCACCAGGCTGTAGCTGTCGAGGGAGACGTTTTCTTCGGAGAACAGCTCCTCGACTTTCACGCTCAGGGCCTTGGCGAGCTTGAGCGCCGTGGCGATGGAGGGCGTGCTCAAGCCCCGTTCCACCTTGGACAGGTAGCTCTTGGTCATCCCGGTTTTTTCGGCCAGGACGTCCAGTGTCATGCCGAGTTTTTTCCTGAGCAATTTCAAGCGAATGGACATAGGTAACCAACATTTCCAGAGAAACGGACAATCTGCGATTGCAAATGACACTTTGTGTCATATAGTCTATTTAGTGTCATTAGCACCTTCCTTTCACAGCTTCCATGACGCGGATCAAGAACGGTCAAAGAACGAATCAGGAGAACGGGTATGAGCAAGACACTGGCGACGCCCAAGGACCAGTTGGTCCAGCATGCTGTTAACCAGATGCAGAAAACACTGCCGGATAATACGTGGACTGTACGACAAAAGCTGGCCCTGACCTGCCGCATCCTGTTTGAGAACGGTCACGACTCGGGGCTGGCGGGGCAGATTACCGCGCGTGGGCCGCAACCGGGCACCTATTACACCCAGCAATTGGGCCTGGGCTTCGATGAGATCACCGCCGGCAACCTGTTGCTGGTCAATGAAGACCTCGAGGTGTTGGAGGGCCATGGCATGCCCAACCCGGCCAACCGCTTTCACACTTGGGTCTACCGCGCCCGGGCGGATGTGAATTGCATCATTCACACCCACCCGACCCACATCGCCGCGCTGTCGATGCTGGAAGTGCCGCTGCAGATTTCCCACATGGACCTCTGCCCGCTGTACGACGACTGCGCCTTCCTGGAGGGCTGGCCGGGGGTGCCGGTGGGCAACGAGGAAGGCGAGTTGATCGCCGGTGCCCTGGGTGACAAGCGCGCGATCCTGCTTTCCCACCACGGCCAGTTGTCCACCGGTGCCACCGTGGAAGAAGCCTGCAACATCGCCCAACTGATCGAACGCGCCGCGAAGCTGCAATTGCTGGCCATGGCCGCCGGCGAGGTGAAACCGATCCTGCCTCACCTGGGCCGCGAAGCCCACGACTGGATCGCCCGCCCCAAGCGCCACGCGGCCGCCTTCAACTACTACGCCCGGCAGACCCTGCGCCAACACGCCGATTGCTTGAACTGAACCCACCAGGAGCGAAGCCATGTCTACCCCCAACATCCACGGCATCATCGGCTACACCATCACACCCTTCTCCACCGACGGCCAGGGCTTGGACCTGGACGCACTGGGCCGGTCCATCGACCGTCTGATCGACAGCGGCGTGCATGCCATCGCGCCCCTGGGCAGCACCGGCGAAGGCGCCTACCTGAGCGACGCCGAGTGGGACCAGGTCAGCGAGTTCAGCATCGCCCGCGTCGCCGGCCGGGTGCCGACCGTGGTCAGCGTGTCTGACTTGACCACCGCCAAGGCGGTGCGCCGCGCACGCTTTGCCCAGGCGAAGGGCGCCGATGTGGTGATGGTGTTGCCGGCCTCGTACTGGAAACTGAGCGAGGCGGAAATCCTCGCGCACTACCAGGCCATCGGCGCCAGCATCGACCTGCCCATCATGCTCTACAACAACCCCGCCACCAGCGGCATCGACATGTCGGTGGAGCTGATCCTGCGGATTTTCAACACGGTGGATAACGTCACCATGGTCAAGGAAAGCACCGGCGACATTCAGCGCATGCACAAGCTGCAGTTGCTGGGCGAAGGCCAGGTGCCGTTCTACAACGGTTGCAACCCGCTGGCGCTGGAAGCCTTCGCCGCCGGGGCCAAGGGCTGGTGCACTGCCGCGCCGAACCTGATCCCGCAGCTCAACCTAGACCTGTATGCGGCCGTACTGGCCAACGACCTGAGCCTGGCCCGGGCGTTGTTCTATCGTCAATTGCCGCTGCTGGACTTCATCCTCAAGGGCGGTTTGCCCGCCACCATCAAGGCCGGTTTGCGAACTCTTGGCCTGGAGGTTGGCGACCCACGGCTGCCGGTTTTTCCATTGGATGAGGCGCGTAACCAGCAACTGCAGGCGATGTTGAAACAGCTGCTCTGATTCAGAGTTCTAATCTTGCGACGGACAGGTGGCGCCCTAACCTGTCCGGTCGCTCCATTGGGTGTCACATGAGATGAAGACCTATCAACCGTTGAACTGCGACCTGCATGATTACCTGGAGATTGCCTGCCTGTACGGCTACACGCTGGACATCGAACTGACTGACGGCCAACGCCTGACCGCCCGTGCGATCACCACGCGCACCGCCTCCACGCGGGAGGAGTTTCTTGATGTGGAAACTGCGGAAGGTCGCCGAGAGATTCGACTCGATCAGTTGCTGGCGATTACGCCGCAGGATGACAACGCCCGGTTTGGTCGGGTTGTGTTGGCGTAGCGGAGTCTGCCGGGCGGGGAGGTTTTGGGGCTGCTGCGCAGCCCAGCGGGAGCAAGCTCCCTCGCCACGGGGAACTGCCTGTCGTCCCCTTTCGATAAGTGCCGGGGTGCTTTGGTCGTCAGGACGGGGGATAGGCCTCGTTGAACGCCCCGGCAAAATCTTCCGCCTTCGAAAAGAGCAGCATCTCCACGTCACCGATCTCCACATCCAGTTTTCGGGAGACGTTCACCAGCAACTCGATGTAGGTCGAGTAGACATCGGTCGTCGCAATTCGAATCCAGCGCTGTTCACGCGCCTGGGTTTTCAAGCGGGGCCAGCAGGCATTGAGGTGGGTGTTTCGACCCGCCAAGTGCGGAAACCACCAGCGTTGCTCATCGCTGTGAAGCATCTGTAGAACGTTCAGGGAAAATGCGACCCGCGCATCGAAGATGGCGTGTTCGATTGGATTCGAGAATGCCGCCACCTTCGACCATGAGGCGATGCCCTTGTGCTTGTCCGGCACCCGCCCCTGTGACACGGTCTGAACGTAGCCTTGCATCGTTGCGAGCGCGTTTCCCCTGACACCTCCCCACACGCGTACCGCGTAGTCTGCGAGGGCCATTCGTTGTTCGGGCGACGTGGTCCATTCCTGGGCGACATGTCGTTTCAGGACGCACGCTTTTTCGTACCAGTTCGAGCCATCGATCTCCCATTTGAATGAATGGTGGACGAGAGCGGTATCGAACTTCCAGGTGTAGATATGGGGAAGTGATGGCAAGTGCTGTGTGGCGTAGGAAAGCAGCGCATTTTCGAGAGACTGCATGGACGAGACCACGTATTGGACGAGGTCGAGATATTAAATGACTCCCGGTCGAGCAGCGAATTTTCCTGCTTCGCGTGTAGAGAGAAGCCACGGCACTAAAGAGCAAGGGGGACAAAATGCTGGGAGTGGCAACGCGCCGAACGGGTTAGAGAGTGTTATCTTTTTTTGGTAGCACTCAGATGCAGGCTGATTACCGCCCAATGACTGACATCCCCCGCTGACGCTTCAGCTTATTCCGCCCCTCAACAGCCAGCCCTACCTGTATTGAGGAAACCGGAACAACCACTTCAAGAAACCTCCTACATCGCGCCCCTCTCTTCCCGCGTTAGCGTCTGCCCTGCATTTAGCGGACGAGACTCACTACGTGGCGACACGCGAAAAAGACATCCCCCAGGTTCGCAACCCGCCCGGCGGTGACGGGCATCACCTCACTTATCGGGACATGAGCGCCAGCGAACTGGCCGAGCGCGACGCCCTGCAGCAGGCTCATGAAGCCATGCTTGCCCGTCAGGCAGTCTACGAACAAATGCGCTGGGCCACGGTGGATAGCAAGCCGTTATCCAGCGTGACCGGAAGCGTGTTTGCCAAGAGTTGCAAGCTCCCCGATGGCATCATCGATTACAGCAACCCCAACGGCTATGTCCCGGCGGATCTGGTCAAGCAGTACGGCGATCTCATGTGGCTCGGGGGCAGGAGCGCCGACCCATCCGGCACGATCCCCCTCAAGCGGATCGGCGCTGGCACGGTACCCGCTACCTTGGGCAGGCTCGCGCTTAGCGGTTCGGCAACTTCTACGGCTGCCGCTGCCGGCGGTACCGTCGGCGCAGCCCTGCTGACAGGCATCGTCGCCCTACTCTGGCCGTCCAATCTGGGCGACAGCGCGCTTTACAGCGAAGACCAGCTACGCGATCTCAAGCAAGCCCGCAGCCGCATGCGCCTGAGCATCGAGCAGCAGGCCGATGGCAGCCTCAAGGGCTATGGCTTCTACACCGGACAGAACCGCGATTGGGAAATGGTCGATGTTGTCCAATTCACCCCGCGGGCCGATCAATTCGTCGCCGACCTGGGTGATGGCATCGAGCTGATCTGGACCCCGGCCACCGACCCGTCCGACACCCTCGGCATCCCTGCCCTGGAAGCGGCGCCACAGGCACCTAACATCTGGATCTATCCGCCGACGCCGGTGGCCGACAGCATCATCGTCGACCCGATCTATCCGCCGGAGTACAGGGATTTCATTCTGGTGTTTCCGGCGGATTCGGGGGTTCGGCCGGTTTATGTGGTGCTGAGTGTTCCGGGGGATCATAAGTACTACAAGCCCCCACCACTGCTTCCTGCGTTTCCAGACGCTACGATTGCTCCTTCCAAAACCTTTGTACGTGGTGGTGGCGTTAAACGTCGAAGATGGAAGGATCGTAAAGGCAGGATTTATGAATGGGACTCACAGCACGGTGCCGTAGAGCTGTACACAAAACAGGGTCAACACCTTGGCGAGTTTGATCCGATGACTGGCGAACAAACCAAACCCGCCGATCCGACAAGGAAAGTAGAAAAATGAAGCCCGTCGTTGAAATTTTTGACCAGACTACCGAAGAGCTAATACAGACCGTGGAAGTCCCAAACGTATACATGGACCCGTTGGCCGCACTTATGGGCTGGACAAAGCCTGAAGATTTTTGCTTTGTCTACGACCTGTCACCACAGCAGATAACGACCATAGAAGAGTGGACTCACACAATCATTCATGGCGATAACCGCATCATTCAAATCGTCTGCCTTGAATGACGAATGCGGTCATTTTTTGAAAAAGGTCTTGTTAGACAAGACCTTTTTCTTATACCGCTGTAGCTGAGTCGCTACCTCACCTCAACAATATCCAACGCCCGATTCGCCAACAACTCACTCACCTCAATCACCTGCAAAATCCCCAACGCCACATGACGCCGGGACCCATCCAGATCAAACGCCAAATCGTTGATCATGGCATTCGCCGAAGCGAGGTTCTCACTGAGATTCGCAAGCAAACATTCAGAATCAACCCCAGGGTCAATCCGTAAAATGGAGTCGGACTTGTCAGATGTTTCGCCCGTAGGCTTGGGCTTCAGGTAGTAATCCAGGGCACGAGTGGCCGCTTCGTCGAGCTTTTTGTTGCGAGCCGATTGGGCACGTGATGTGGGTTCGTCTGTATCTGTAACTGGAGGATTCGGTGTAATTTTGACCATAGCCTTAGCTCTCTTTGGATTGGGCTACGTCCCGCTCGCGACTAAACGATTGGGAGGCAGCTGTACGCAGGTTAGTCGACCGACGAGCTAAGAAATCGGCGCACCCGGAGGCGCCCTGCGCACAGCCACCATCGAGTGCAGGTATGGGATACCTGACTGATGGACGCTTGAGCGACTTAGCAACGACGGGCGACTAAACCCGATCACTGATGAGCAGTGACAGGTCCCAAACTACCGATGCAGCCCAAGGCGAACAAGCCGGCGGATTCTGGCGTAGTTGTAGGCAAAGGCGCAAGGCGACGTCGGCTGGCGAGGCCCGTCTGCCCAACGACTGACAGCCCCGCCTGACATTCCTACATCCCAGGCAAAAAATCTTTCCACTCCATCCCCTTGCGCAAAGCTCCCATCCGCTCCAGCAAACTCCCCCGCCAATCCCCGCCTCGATAATGCCTTCTTCACTCACCCTACCGCTGCAGCCGAGCAACGTGTACTCCCATGAACCTACACACCTTCATCCGGAGCTATTGCCTCAACTCCAGGCTCGCCACGAATGCCCTGACCCGCCTGCACCGGGCGCTGTCATCCCTGGCCGGCTATCTGGCGCAGCAAGGCTTCGACTCCGAAACATGGCCAGCCACCCGTGACGAAGCCGCTCTGGACCGTCGCCTCAACACCGTGTGCCCAGAGCTGGCCGCCACCGTGTTCAGCCATGCCCGCGAAGGCATCATCCTGGTCGACCCATTCGGCCGGGTCATCGCCGTGAACGAGGCGTTCACCCGCCTGACCGGTTACGGCCAAGACGAGGTAAGGGGCCGGGAGTTGAACTCCCATCGCATGGTGCGTCGGCTCGCGGCGTTTTATGCGCCGATGAAGAACGCATTGGATTTTCACGGGCATTGGTCCGGTGAAATTCAAAGCAATCACAAGGATGGCCGGGAGATGACATCGCGCATCAGCATCAGTGCCGTGCATGACCGTCACGGTAACGTGCAGCACTATGTGGCACTGCTCAGCGACATGACGCAGGTGAAGCAACGGCTTCAGTTACTGGAGCGCGATGCCCGTTATGACGCCCTCACGCAACTGCCCAATCGCTTGCTGTTGGCCGAGCGGATGCGCCAGGCGCTGGGCAAGGCGCGGATTCACCAGCACAAGGTGGCCATTGCGTTCATTGATCTGGATGGGTTCAAGGCACTGAACGACAGTTATGGCCATGACTGGGGGGATCGGGTGTTGCAGATTGTCGCGGCGCGGATCAATGCGACGTTGCGTGAAGGCGATACGTTGGCGCGCCTCGGTGGCGATGAGTTCGTGGCGGGGCTGGTGGGTTTGCAGGCGGTGGAGGACAGCGAGCCGTTGCTCAAGCGGATGCTGGCGGCGGCCAATGCGCCGATCGTGATCGGTGCGCAAACGGTGGAGATTGCCGCCAGTATCGGCGTGGCGTTTTTTCCGGAACATGGGCAGGAGGTCGATGGGCTGATCAGCAAGGCGGACAAGGCGATGTACCTGTCGAAAAAGGCCGGCGGCAATCGTCTGGCGTTTTGTCCGACGCGGTTTATTTCGCTCAATAGCGAAGCCTGACGGTGGTGCCGAGGGTTCGTTCGCTGCCGGTCATGACGCCATAGTCACCGGCGCCGAGCAGTGAATAGACGGCGGTGATGTAGTTGCGGTCGAAGACGTTGCGCACCCAGCCTTCCACTTCCCAGGCGCGGTCCTGGCTGCGCAGGCCCAGGCGCAAATTGGTCAGGCCGTAGCTGGGTTGATAGCTGCCTTCGCCGCCTTCGAGGGTGCCGGAGTAGCCGGTGCGAAAGCTGTAGTCGATGCCGCTGAAGGCTTCCAGCCCATAGGGCAGCGGATGGGTGTGGTCGAGGCCGCTGCTGAGGTTCCATTCCGGCGCGTTGTAGAGCCGGTCGCCGCTGAGGTCACAGGTCCATTGGCCCGAGGCCGGCGGGCACGGGGCGTTGGGGAAGCTGCGGTAGCGCGCGTCGCTCCAGGCCAGGCCCAGGCGCCCGGTGAATCGGGGGGTGAGTTGCCAGGCGGAATCCAGCTCGATGCCGCGCAGGCGGACCTTGCCGACGTTGATCAGGTTGTCCCGCAGCGGCGGGGCGAACATGGACGTCGGCGGGCTGTAGGTGAGCGCCTGGTAGTCGTCGACATCGCTCTGGTAGACGGCGAGGTCGAGCAATGCGCGCTCATCCCAGAAACGCGTCTTCATGCCCAGCTCCAGGGACGTGGCCCGCTCCGGCTCGAAGGTGGGTGCGGTGAACGGGCCGACCACGTCGAAGTTGATGCCCCCGGCCTTGTAGCCCCTCGACCAACTGACGTAGCCCATCACTCCATCGCTGAAGCGGTAGCTGGCGCTGAGGAGGCTGGAGACGTTGTTTTCTTTTATCGAATCCTCGCGGTAATAAGCACCACCGAGGGCGATGTCGCGCAGCAACTGTCCACCGGCCTGGAACACCGGCGGCAAACCTGTCAGCGGGGCGAGGTTGCTGACGTCGCGGGAGACCCAGCCGTCCTTGCGCTCCTGGCTGTAGCGCAGGCCGCCGGTGAGCTCCAGCGGGTCGATCGGGCGCCAGGAGAGCTGGCCGAAAATGGCTCGGCTGTCGCCCTTCTGTTCGCCGTCATAGCGTTGCCGGGCGCCGTCCAGCAGCATCGCCGGCACCTGCTTCGGCTCGGTGAACGTGATGCCATAGAGTTTTTGCAATTGCTCCAATTGATCGCCGACGAACCAGGGCGCGGCGTCCTTGCCGAACTCGGCGTCGATCTCCCGGTCGAGTTGTTGGCGCAGGTAATAGAGCCCGGCCACATAGTCGACGGACGAACCGGCCGTGCCGGACAGGCGCCATTCCTGGCTGAACTGCCGGTGGCCCAGCTCGGTTTCGGACTGGGCCACGGACAGCGCGGTGCTGTCGCTGTCGCGGGTGGCGCGGTAGTCCCAGTCGCGGTAGGCGGTGATGCTGGTCAAGCGCATTGCCTCGTCGAGGTCCCAGTTCAGTTCCAGTGAGACACCGTTCTGCAAGGTTTGCGGATGACCCGGCGCGTCGATGCGTGTCTCGCGCTTGTAAGGGTCGGGCTCCGACAATGGGTAGCCGAGGAACTGGGCGCGCTTGCGGGTCTGCTGGCTGTAGTGATTGACCAGCAGGACGTTGCCGGCCTCGTTTTGCTCGGCATAGTCGGCGATGAGGCGGGCGCTGAAGTCGGCGGTCGGCGTCCACAGCAACTGGCCGCGCAGGCCTTGGCTGTCGGCGTCGCCGAGGCGGGCGCCGTCTTGCAGGTTCTCCACGGCGCCATCGGTGGAACTGTCGAAAACATTGAGTCGGCCGGCCAGCACATTGTCCTGCAACGGCCCGGAAACCGTCCCGCGATATTCCCGCAGGCCGCGCTCGCCGTAGCTGGCTTCGAGGTTGGCTTCGGGCTGAAACGTTGGTTGGCGAGTGATGATGTTCAGCGCGCCCGCCGTGGTGTTCTTGCCGAACAAGGTACCTTGCGGCCCGCGCAGCACTTCGATGCGCTCGATGTCCATCAACTCGGTGAAGGCCATGCCCTGGCGCGCCTGGTAAACGCCATCGACGTAGGTGCCGACGCTGCCTTCCAGGCCATCGTTGTAGGCGGTCGCGCCGAAGCCGCGCAAGCCGAAGCCGGCGTAACGGGCGTCGTGACCGGACACTATCAAGCCGGGCACGCGCTGTTGGATGTCTTGCAGCCGGTGCAGGCCGGCCTCGTCCAGTTGCTCGCCGTAGAGGACGTTGATCGGGATCGGCACCTGTTGCGGGTCTTCCTCGCGACGGCGAGCGGTGACGGTGGTGGCGTCGAGCGTGAGGGCGCTGGGCGCCACTTGTTCGGCCTGGACCGACGGCCAGGGCAACATCGAGAGGCCGCCGAGCAGGAACAACCGGTAACCCAAACCCGGCATCCTAGTGCTCCCGTACCAACGCGCGACGCGTGGTGTCCGGGCAGGCCAGAGCCTTCACCCACGCCAGCAATTCGCGGCTGTCAGCAGGCTTGAGCAGGACCGCGTCGAAGGCCAGGTCCTCTGGATAGTCCTGCGGTCTGCGGGGCGGCACCGCCGAATAGAGCATCACCGGCAGATGGCGCCAGCGTTCGCGCACTTGTCGCAGCAGTTCCCAGCCGTCCATGCCGGGCATCATCTGGTCGCTGATCAGCAGGTCGATTGGCTGCTGCGCCAGGCAGGCCAAGGCGTCTTCGCCGTTCGCCGCCATGCTCACGTCAAACCCGTAGCCGGCCAGCAAGTCGTAGAGCCATTCGCTGTTTTGCTCGACGTCGTCCACCAGCAGAACGTGTTTGCCCTGGCCGTCGAGCGGCGTGGCGTTGTTGTCGACGAGGCCGTTTTCCAGGTCGTGTTCTTGGGCGCAGTTCAGTTGCAGGCGAAAACTGAAGTGGCTGCCCTGCCCGGTGGCTTGGGGTTCGAGGCGGCTGTCCATGCGTTCCAGCAGTTGGGTGACGATGGACAGGCCCAGCCCGCTGCCTTCGTAGCGCTGGGCATTGCGACCGCGGCGGAACGGTTGCAGCAGTTGTTCGAACTCTTGCGGGTCGATGCCGATGCCGGTGTCGGTCACGCTGAAACGCAGTTCCACGGTGTCGACGGAGGCCCCTGGAGCCGCGCTCACTTCGAAGCGGATCTGGCCGTTGCGGGTGAATTTCGCCGCGTTCGCCAGAAGGTTCATGAGCACCTGCCGAAGGCGTTTGAAGTCGGCTTCCACCAGTGGCGGCAGGTCATCCGCCAGCACCGCTTCGAAGGTGTTGCCCTGGCGTGCGGCGAGGAAGCCCGCTTCGTCTGCGATCTCTTTGAGGAAGCCGTAGAGGTAGCCCGGCGCGAGGGTCAGTTGCATCTGCTCCAGCTCGCCACGGGAGAACTCGAGCATCTCGTCAATCAGCTCCAGTTGCTGGCGGGCGTTGCGCTCGATCGTGGCTTGATAGTCGCGGTTCGGTCCGGCGTGCAGCAGACGCGCATAGTCGATGATGCGCACCAGCGGCGAGCGCAAGTCGTGGCTGATCCGCGCCATCAACGCGCTGCGGGCCGCCAGGGAGTCGCGCAACTGCGACGTGCGCAGGGCTACGGTGCTTTCCAGGCGTTCGTGCTCGGCCTGGCGTTGTTGTTCGAGGGTGGCCAGGGCGTTTTTTTCGCGGTTGCGGCTGCGGGCCACTTCCATGATCAACGTGCACACCAGCAACGCCACGCCCGGGAGTGTGGACGATAAGCTGTATTTGCTTTGGGGCGACTGCCAGGGCAATTGTTCCTGGGGGAAAAGCATCCGCATCAGCAATTGTGCAAGCAAGAGCCCCGACACCAGCCAGGCCAGCCAGCTGTAGCTCAGTCGTCTGCGCCAGGCCATGAACAGCGTGACGAGCAGCACCCCGTAGAAACTCAGGAGGGATATCTGGACGATCTGCGCGCCCTGGACCGGATCGACTTTCAACCACCAGAGTCGCCCGAGCACACACCCCGACAGCGGCAGCCAATAGCTCCAACCAATGACTTTGGGCAGGACGGACACCTGTAACAGCACGCGGAAGTAGGCGAGGAACAGGACGAACGAGAGGGCGCTGGCGCAGGTCAGCAACTCCCGGGTCCAGCCCAGCGTGGAGGGCAAGTAGATCAGGTAGCCGTTGAGGATGCAGGTCAGCAGGATGTAGCTCAGGACCGCGCCCGCATTCACGCTCAGCAACCGGGAGCGCAGGATCCAGCCGACGATGAAGCCGAACGGCACGACCAGCAGGACAATGCCGAGGGTGAGTCCGTCGCTCAAGTAGGTCTGTTGCTGACTGCGCAGCAGCGCCGGCTCGGACCACAGTTCCGGCTCCAGCAACATTTGGAAGTTGCTGGTCACGCGGACGAACACCGTGACGCGCTCCCCCGCCGCCAGCGAGACCGGGAACGCCGGCTGACGCGCCGCCGGTTGGGGCCATTCGACCAAGGGATAGGCGGCTCCGGCGTGGGCGTCATGTCCCGACTGGTACACACGGATGTCTTCCAGGCGCGGCGCCCCGATCACCAGCAGGCGCGAACACGACACAGCGCTTGAGTTGGTGAGCTGCACTGTCAACCAGAAGGCGGAGCGGCTATAGCCTTGGGTCGGCCAGCCTGGGGTTGCGGCGTTGAAACGCGTTTCGGGCAGTCGGGCGACGTCTTCCAGGCTCAAGCTGGCTTGGGTGTCTTCGAAAATCTGTATCGCGGGCATCAGCTCCAGGTGGTCCGCCCGGCAGATATCCACAGGCGTGGCGTGCAGCAAGCCTGTGGATAACAACGCTGTCGCCAGCAATAACAACTGTAGGAGGCGCATCAGGCACGCCCGGCCGACTCGGTTTCGGTGATGCCCAGGGCTTGCTGGCGAAACTGGCTGGGCGTCATGCCGATTCGCTGGCGGAAGGCCGTGGTGAAGTTGCAGGCGTTGCGAAAACCCACCAGTTCGGCAACGTCCTGCACGCTCATGGCGCTTTCGGAGAGCAAATCCTGGCCGCGCCGCAATCGGGCGTCGCGAATGTAGGCGAACACCGTCAGCCCCAGGTGCTCGCGAAAGATCCGCGAGAGGCGCTTCTCGTGAGTGCCGACTTTCTGCGCCAGCTGGACCAGGGAAGGCATGTCATCGAGGTGTTCTTCGATCAATCGCATCGCGGCGCGCAGGACGATCTCATCGCCCTCTGGCTCCGGGGCGGCCGGGCTGGCTTGAGCGGTGGGCGGCGCGCGCCAGGTCAGTTGCAGGTGGATCTTGATACGCGCCAGCACTTCCTCGGGCGCGCAGGATTTGGGGATGTAATCCACCCCGCCGACGGTCAGCCCTTCCAGACGTTCGATGGAGCTGTTGGCCGAAGACAGGAACAGAATCGGCGTGTGCCGGGTCGCCGGCGCCTCGCGCAACAGCCTGCACAGACTGAAACCGTTCATGTGCGGCATGTGCACGTCCAGCACAATCAGGTCCGGGCGCAAGGCCAGGGCCCGCTGATAACCCTGGTGGGCATCGCTGGCCAGGGAAATGCGCCAGGGTTGCGCCTTGAGCAGGACGAGCGTTGCGCGAATATCCTCCGGGACGTCGTCGATCAGCAGGATATGCGGCTCGGACCACGCCGCCGCGCTTGCCTCCATAGCCGTCCGCCTTTCGTATCGTCCGTCGTCCATTCGCTACGTTCTCTTATCGTGCGTTTGCCAATTAATTGCCGGAAAGCAACGGTATTGCAAAGCCAATCGATGGATCGGTAAAAATCGTTATACCGATAGCGGCAGCTCTGGCGAAGACTTGAAGGTGCCGAGAATACCTGTGGGAGCGAGCTTGCTCGCGATAGCGGTATACCAGCCGCCATCGATGTGCCTGACCTGCCCCTATCGCGAGCAAGCTCGCTCCCACAGTGGACTGTGCCCATCGATTTGGGGCGGCTGCGCAGCCCAGCGGGAGCAAGCTCCCTCGCCACGGGTTTATTGGATTGCTCAAGGTCGGCGGTGTGCGGCTAAGATGGCGCGCAGAGAAACCACAAGGAAAACAGGCGTGATGCAATCGCAATTCGATCCGTTGGTTCATATCGATTGGAAAACACCGGGCAGCGACTTGCTCGGGCTGTTGCAGCATTACTATCCCGACATCGGTGTGTTTGCCGGCCCGGGGTTCGAGGCGCTGTTGGATGAGCTGTCCAACGAGATGCCCGAGGTCTGTTTCGAGGCGCTGGTGCCGCTGTTGGCGGGTCAGGGTTATGACTTGTGGAACCTGGACGCCGGTGGCGATGATTATCGGCCGGTGATTGTTCCGGTCGCTCAGCGCGAGGCCTTTGCCCGGTACTGGCAGGGCCAGCGCGGCGAGCCGAGGTTCACGGCGAGTTTGATCGAGCCGCCCGAGCCTGCCGCCGTCGAGCGAAAACCGGCCAAACCCAAGCGCAGCAAGGTGAAGTGGCTGCAGGAAGTCCATGACTATCCCGGCGCCACCTATGTGCATGAATACAACTACCACAACGGTTGGGCCGCCATCACCGAGCAGGACGAAGACCAGTGGTTGTGCTTTCTGATCGATTACAACCAATGGCCGCCCGCCGAGCAGGACATGCTCGAACACCGGGCCGATGGCGTGGACGGCGCGGACCTTCAGCTCGTCGATGCCGATGCCCGGCGCAGCCTGTGGAAACGTCGGGTCATACGCGGCGATTACAGTGCGGACGAGCGCTACCAATACGAAATTCGTCAAGGCGATGAGATCGCGGCGTTCGGGCCTGCCGGGGTGCAGTGGCCGGAGTTTGAACAGCCCAGCGTGGTGGTGGGCTCGGAGATATTCGAACGTCAACGCATCTACGAACCCGAGCATTTGACGCGGATCTGGCGGATCACGGCAGACAGCAGCGAGGTGATTTTCGAGTATGCGGATGAACTGACGATCCTGCCCATCGGCCCTCGCCGTTTGCTGTTCATGCAACACAACGGGCCGAAGTGCTGGGTCTGGAATCAAGACCCTCCGCACCAAGCCATCGTCGCCCGAGCAATGCCTGCCGAGGGCTATAAACTCAGGGCGTCAACGGCTTACCTGGGGGGTGACGAGGTTCTGCTGTTCAGCGAAGGCGCGCGGCAGAACCTTGAGCATTCGGGTTATCAGGAGACGGTGCTGTTGGCGTGGCGCTTCAACTTCGTGACCGGCGCTACGACGAAGGCGCTGTTGGACGGTTTCGGCAGTGAACTGCGCCAGGACACGCGTTTGCTCGTCACCCAGCCCAAGCAGGTCATTACGTTGCGCACCTTTCATGGGCAGCTTCATGTTGCCCGGGGGCATGGGAATTGGTGGGTGTGGAATTACCGCGCCAATACGTTTGGGTCGCAGACGCTGGCGTGGTTCTGGAATCAGGACAGTAACGAGGTGGTGAAGCTGTCGACCAAGGACATTCCACGAATCAAGCCAGATGTTCGTTATGTACCGGCGCAGGATCGCTACCTGGCGTTCGAGACGGCGTTTGTGGCGCGGCTGCCGGAATTCAGTGAGATGGTTGAGGCCAAGGGGGGTGAGGTTTTGGTTTTTGAGTGAGGGGCTTCTGCCGCATTTCCTTCGACCGTACGCTATCACCGTGGCGAGGGAGCTTGCTCCCGCTCGGCTGCGCAGCAGTCGTAAAACCTGCTGATGCCGCTATTCCTGGCACACCGTGGTGGATGGCTTTGGGACTGCTGCGCAGCCCAGCGGGAGCAAGCTCCCTCGCCACGGGGTTAGCGGTGATGTTGAGGGCTCAAACCCGCAGCAACCCGCGAAACCCTCGCGCCGCGTAATACGACTGCACGCCATTGTGGTAGATGAACACCCGGCCATACCGATAATCGCCAAAAATCGCTCCATCGAGCGAGCGAAGCTCTGGAGGGGTTGCCAACCAGCTGGACGTCTTGGCGTCGAACTCACCGAGGGTTTGCAGGGCTCGGTATTGCTCTTCCGTCAGTAGGGCGATGCCCATCTTTTCGGCCATTTCGATGGCACTGCCTTTGGGCTTGTTCTCCTTGCGCGCCTCCAGGGCCGCGCGGTCGTAGCAAAGGCTCCGGCGTCCGGTCGGACTTTCTTTGGCGCAATCGCAGAAGGTGACAGCGCCGGTGTTCGGGTCGAGTCCAATCACGTCTGGCTCGCCGCCGGTGGCTTCCATGGCCTGGAGGGACTCCAGGGCATTGGGGTTGTTTTCAAGCCGGGTCTGGACGCCGGCCCAAGGGATGTCTGGGTGACGATTCAGGTTTTGTTCGAAGCGGGTTTTCAGGGTTTGGATGAGGTTGTCTTGTTCTTGTTTTTTCATGGTATGGAAGTCCGTGGGTGATCGGTTGCCGATTCCGCGCCTGGTTCAAGACTACCTAGGATAGACGTGCTGCAGATTTCCCACAGGGGGTCAGGCGTTGAACTGCTTGATCCAATCAAGGCCTGCCACGGTAGAGCTGATGGGGCGGTACTCACAGCCGATCCACCCTTGGTAGCCACGCCGCTCCAAGTCTGCGAACAAAGCCGCAAAATCCATATTCCCCGTCCCTGGTTCATGACGCCCCGGGCAGTCGGCAATTTGCACATGGACGGTTCGGTCATAGAAGCGAGCCAGGACATCCGCCGCATCCCCGGTCAACCGTTGGGCGTGGTAAAGATCGAGGATCAGCCCGACACTCGGGAAAGTCTCCAGCACTTGTTGCGCCTTGGTGAAGTCGGACATGTAATAGTCCGGCATCTCCTGCACACAGATGACTTCAATCAGCGGCCGCAAACCCTGGTCCTCAAGGTATTTGACGGCGTACTCCAGGTTGCGCCCATAGATAAGCGCGGCGTCTTCCTGAATCGTAACGCCCGACATGATGTGGACATCCGAACACGCCAGCGCCTTCGCATAGCGAGCAGCCTGGAGCAAGCCGCTGCGAAACTCCTCGTCCTTGCCGTGCAAGGCTGCGATGCCTTTGGTCACGCCAGCCGGTGCGGCGAACTGGATCAACGGCAGGTTGTGTTGAGTCAGATGATCGGCCAGAAGACTGGCATCGAATTCGTAGGGCGAAGGGAACTCCACCGCGCGAAAACCCGCAGCAGCGGCGGCTTCGATGCGTTGTAGAAAAGGTACCTCATTGAATTGAAAGCCGAGGTGAGCGTTGAACTTGGGCATTGGGTCAATCATCCATCCTGGGAAGAAACGAAATCATCCGTTCAGAGCAACTTGTGCAGCGCCAGCACCGCACTGTCGGGCGTCGTCAATACTGGCAGACCGGAGCGGGCCTGAGCTTGCCCGGCAGCGCTGGTCATCGAAAACTGGGCGAAACATATCAGGTCGCAGCCCTCGACCCGGGCGGCCATTTCCACGATGGCGGCATCGTGGGCTTGCGGGTTGCCGTCTTTCAACGCCTGCAATGCACCCGGAACGAAATAGGGCACCACTTCGACCACGCGACCACTGCGCTCTGCCGCTTGCTTGAACTCGGGCATCATCGAGGTAATGGTGGGTTCGAACGTTGCCAGCACCGCAATGCGCGATGCCTGGCTCAGTGCCTGCTCGATCATGGCTTCGTTCGGCTTGAGCACGGGAATGGCCACCTCGGGTTTAATCAGGTCGATGGCATCGCCAAACGCCGAGCAGGTAAACAGAATGGCATCCGCCGCGCTTTGTACGGCGTACTGGGAAAGCGTAAGGAAGCGAGCTTTCATGCTCGTGGTCAACTCGCCCTCTTCCACCCGGTCCTGGGGCAGCGAGTCCTCAAGCAGATTGATGATCCGTGCCTGCGGCCAATGCCGGGCAAAAGCAGCGGTGATGGGCTCGATCGCCAAAGGGGTTGCATGGATCATAAAAATTCGTGGAGCCTTCATGCTTATGCCATTCTCCAGATCATGTTTTTGCACGGTATCAGAAGCCCCGATAGCGTGTGGAATTCCTGTGGCAATAAACAATGCGGTACTGAGCACATGAGGCCCGTATGAAGAACTTCACGATTCAACGCATCGACCACATCGTCCTGCGCGTAAAGGACCTCGAGCGCAGCCTCGCTTTCTACACATCGGTGCTCGGTTGCGAGCTGAAGAAGCGCCGGGACGATCTAGGCATGCTTCATCTGGGCACCGGTGTTTCGATGATTGACCTGGTTGCCGTGGACGGCCCCCTCGGTCGCCAAGGTGGGCCGGCAGCGGGAAAGCAGGGGCACAATGTCGATCACCTGTGCCTGCGGATCGAGCCGTTTGATGAACCCGCCCTTCTCGCGCATTTGGCTTCGGCAGGCCTGACCGTTGAGAAGGCGCAGATGCGCTATGGCGCGGAGGGCAAGGGCTGGTCGATTTACTGCTTCGACCCGGACGGCAACCAGATCGAGTTGAAGGGGCCGGCATTGGAACCCTGAGCTTCAACTGGCGAGCAATCCCCTGTGCGGACTTGCTCGCGAAAGCGGTCTATCTGGATCGGTGATGTTGACTGTGCCGGCGTCATCGCGAGCAAGCTCGCTCCCACAGGAGGTCGGCGGTGGACGCAATAGTGGCACATCAGTAGCATTCACCCACTTTATCGATCCTTCAAGGATGACTCATGCTCGCCCTGCCTCGCCGTCTTGTCCCGTCGTCAGCATTGTCCGCGTTGTTCGTATTGCTCGGCGGTTGCAGCGTCAACGGCAGTTACCCCGACGCCACCGAACCGGACGCCGCCAAGTTGCGGTTCGTCGCCAATACCAGCAACGCCACGCTGGATTATTTCGATGCCGCCCATTGCGACGGGCAAACCACGGGCATTCTCAACAATCTGCTGCTGAGCGATACCGCGCGGCGGGTGGGGATGAGCGTTCCGGCGCCCAAGGATGCCAAGGGCTATCTGGAGGTCAAGTTCAAGCCCGGTGAGCAGATTTACCTGCGCACCAACATGAACAGCGGTTATGCCGTGTGCGGCAAGGGCTTCAACTTTACCCCCGAGGCCAATGCCGAATACGAGGTGACCTTCAAGTCCGAGAAGAACCTCTGCCTGACTCAGTTGCAACGCCTGCAACGGGTCGACGGCAAGGACGTGCGCACACCGATCTCGATCCTGAAAAAAGATTTTCCCGCCTGCGCCGGTCGCAACGCGCTGTTTCCCAAGACCTACCCGGACACGCCCCATCGCCTGGAGCTGATGAACCGGGTCATCGATAAAAGCCTGGTCGTCACTGTGAAAACCGATCCGGCCAAGGAAAAAGTCGAGACTTATTCGCCAGAGAAACTCGACACGTTGATCAGCGAACGCAAGGCCAAGCTCGGCTTCGACCTGCCGCCTGACTACTGGACGCTGTACCGGGAAAACCTGAAGACATTTGGCGATGACATGGCGCAGAACAAGGCGCGCTCGCTGGAACGCTTCAAGGATGAATACCAGACGCGCCTGCGGCAGGTGAAGGATGAGCAGTTGGAACAATGGGCGTTGCCCAAAACCGCCAATGCCAAGCCGGAGAAAGCCGAGATCGATCTGGACATCGCGATGATGGTGGAGTACTTCCGGATCGGGAATGGGGTGACGGTCGAAGCGGTAGGTCATCACCTGGAAAGGATGGCGCAGATGGATGAGCGCTACGGGGTTTGTGCACGGTTTGCGGAGTGCTGGAAGCGCAACTAGCAGCCATGGGCTGTAGCGCCGTCATCGCGAGCAAGCTCGCTCCCACAGGGGGGCGGTGGTGGATACAGTATTTGCACACACCCGAGATCAAAAACTGTGGGAGCGAGCTTGCTCGCGATGGCGGTGTGTCAGCCACATCAATGTTGACTGATCCGCCGCTATCGCGAGCAAGCTCGCTCCCACAATGTTCTGTGGTGGAGGTTATTGCGCCGTCAACTCCACCACACCTCGAACCCGCTGCTGCATATTGATCAAATGCAACCGCATCGACGCCCGCGCCGCTTGCGCATCGTGCCGCGCCAACGCCGCGTAGATCTGCTCGCGCTCACGCACCACCAACGCCCGATTTTCATCCGTCACCGCCGGTCCGGCCTGTTGCACCACGGCGATCAACGTATTGCCCACATGGGCCATGGCGTCGATGAAAAAGCTGTTGCCGGTGCACTGGGCGATCTGCAGATGAAATTCGAAATCGACCCGGGCGCTTTCGTCAGCCGTTGAGTCAAAAGCATTCGCCGCGTCGAGCGCTTCACGCATCGCCTGCAACTGCTCCGGTGTGGCCCGTTGTGCGGCGATGCCGGCGGCTTCCACTTCCAGGCTCAGGCGCAGTTCGATCACGGCGAGCGCATCGTAGGCACCGCCCTTGACGTGTTTGCTGCCCTGGAAATCCCCCGGGCGGGCGGTGTCCACCACGAAGGTACCGATGCCGTGACGGGTTTCCACCAACCCTTCGGCCTGGAGCCGCGACATGGCTTCGCGGACCACCGTCCGGCTGACGCCGCGTTCCTTGATGATGACTTGTTCGGTGGGTAACTTGCTGCCCGCAGGCAGTTCGCCGGCCAGTATCTGCTGCGTCAGGTCGACCACCAGTTGTTGAGTCATGCTCAGGCGTCGATCGGGTGTGACACGGTCCATTGCACCTATCCATTAAAGCCAGACGATCGCGGCATTATAGCCGCGACCTTGCGCTAAAACTCACTATAATGCCCGCTGATCACCCAAGAGCAAGCCGATGACGGATCAAGCGTTATCTCCACTGAACAAGCCACGCCGCCTCGCCGAAACACTGGTCGACCGCTTTGCCCAGCGCATGCGCGACGGCACCCTCAAGTGTGGCGAAAAGCTTCCCACCGAAGTGCATATCATGGAGGCCGAGGGGGTCAGTCGTTCAGTGGTGCGCGAAGCGCTGTCGCGCTTGCAGGCGGCGGGGCTGGTGGAGACGCGCCATGGCGTCGGCACCTTTGTCCTCGACATGCCGGCGCCGGAGGGCTTCACCTTGGGGCCGGCGACGATTGCCACGTTGTCGGACGTGCTCAACCTGCTGGAGTTTCGCCTGAGCCTGGAAGTCCAGGCCGCGGGCATGGCCGCGCAACGCGCAACCCCCGAAGCCCTGGCCGAACTGGCCCAGGCGCTGGAGGCGTTGCTGCAAGGGCCGGAAAAGTCCGGTACCACCATCAATGCCGATTTCCAGTTCCATCTGAAAATCGCCAAGGCGGCCGGCAATTACTACCTGATCGATATCATGAAGCACCTGGGCACGAAGCTGATCCCCCGTACCCGCATGAACTCCGCCTACTCCGGGCAAAGTGATCGCAGCGCTTACCTGCAGGGGATCAACGCCGAACACCAGCAGATCTTCGACGCCATCGCCAGCGGCAATGTCGATGCGGCGCGGGCGGCCATGTACCTGCATTTGAGCAACAGCCGCATGCGCCTGTGTGAAACGCAACAGCGCCAGGCGTTCTACAACGAGTAAGCCCTGCCCCTGTGGGAGCGAGCTTGCTCGCGATGGCGGTGTGTCAGCCACATCAATGTTGACTGATCCGCCGCTATCGCGAGCAAGCTCGCTCCCACAGGTTGATCCCGCGCTTCAACAACTTAGAAAAAGTTGTATTGAATACCGACCCGCAGACGCAGTTGGCGATCACTGTCGACGGAGTTGACCTTGATATCACCCACTTCAAAGAACGGCGCCCAGCGCTTGTCCCACTTGTACTTGACCACGGCATTCTGCTCATAGTCGTCGGTGCCGCCGTTGTAACGGATGTAGTTGGCATCGAAGTACGTCAGTTGATATTCATACGCCCACGGCCCCTGGTTCGCGTAGTTGATGTACACGTCGTAGCGATGGATCTTCTGGTCGTCCTGGCCGTTGTCCGGCACGTCATGGTCGACCTTGTCACGGTCGAGCTTGGAGGAGTCGTAGCGGTAGCGTCCGGCGATGCTCAGCTCCTTGGTGAGCTTGTAGCCCAGGCGCATGCCCATCTTGTAGGTGGTGGATTCTTCGTCGCTTTCCATGGCGAACGAAGGCGTGAGCGTCCAGCGATCATTGAGCTTGTGCTGGTAGTTGACGGTGAATTCATGGCCACTGCCGACGGTGTTGTCGAAGGCAACGTCTTCGCGATCACCGGCGGTCTTGTATTTGAGTTCCCCTTCCAGCCCCACGCCGTTGTCCAGCCGCATGCCGAACTTGGCGCGGTCGGCATGCATGCGGGTTTGTTCCGCATATTGGTGGCGTACGTTGATATAGCCAGTATCGGCCATGGCAACGACTGAAGTGAACAAGGAAGCGAGGGACAGCGCGACAAGTGTCTTTTTCATGTTTTTTTATTCTTGTTAGTTGAGTTATTAGTTGGGTTGAACGCCAAATCACAGGCGAGCGCGTGCGCGGCATTGAAACCTGCGGTTCAACGTCTTCTGCGGGTTAAAACACGTGCAACGAACGA
The DNA here is from genome assembly GCF_017351395.1 of Pseudomonas sp. FW305-28. Classification (NCBI taxonomy): domain Bacteria; kingdom Pseudomonadati; phylum Pseudomonadota; class Gammaproteobacteria; order Pseudomonadales; family Pseudomonadaceae; genus Pseudomonas; species Pseudomonas sp. FW305-28. Next base: position 7,797 of record NZ_JACNDD010000077.1, on the reverse strand, counting down.
GTCAGCTCAAACAGCGATAGGTATTCGCTGTATGTCCCGACTGGCTTGCACCAGCAAACGGGTGTACGCATGGGTGGCGCCATCGCTCGCCAGCAGATGGCTGTCGAGCGTCTCCACCACCCGGCCCTGCTGCATCACCGCCAGCCGATCACACAAATGCGCCACCACCGCCAGATCGTGGGTGACCATCAGGTAAGTCAACCCTTCCTGGCGACGCAAGTCGGCCAGCAGGTTGAGGATTTCCGCCTGCACCGAGACATCCAGCGCCGAGGTCGGCTCGTCCAGCAACAGCACCCGGGGCCGCAGGATCAGCGCTCGGGCAATCGCCACCCGTTGGCGCTGCCCTCCGGACAACTGGTGCGGATAGCGGAAGCGAAAGCTGTCGTTCAAGCCAACCTTGCGCAGGATCTCGCTGACCTTCTGCCCACGCCCATCGATGCCATGGATGCGCAGCGGTTCCTGCAACGCGGCGTCGATGGTGTAGCGCGGATGCAACGAGGCATACGGGTCCTGGAACACCATCTGCACCGTGCGGTAGTGGTTCAGCGGCAGGTTGCGCGTCACGGCCTGGCCGGCGACCCGCAGTTGTCCGCTCCAATGCTGGTACTGCCCGGCCAGGCAGCGCAGCACGGTGGTCTTGCCCGAACCGGACTCCCCCACCAGGCCGAATGCCTCGCCTTCGCCCACGCTCAAATCGACGTCGTGCAGTACCGCGTTCAATGCCGCGCCGGTGCCGAAACTGAGGTTCAGGCCGGCGATTTCAATCATGCTCATGACAGGCTCCTCAAGCGTTCAACCAGAGTGGGTCGCGCTGCAGCACTGGCAGCGTGGCACGCGGATGGTCCAGGCTCGGCAACGCGGCCAACAGGCCTTGGGTGTAGGGATGGGTGGCGTGATCCAGGTCGGCGGCGGCAATCGACTCGACCACGCGGCCGGCGTACATCACCAGCACGCGGTCACAGAAACTCCGCACCAGGTTCAGGTCGTGACTGATGAAGATCAGCCCCAGGTCACGCTCGCTGACCAACTCTTCCAGCACGTTGAGCACCTGTCGGCGCACCGACACGTCCAACGCCGAAGTGGGTTCGTCGGCGATGATCACCTGGGGATCGGTGATCACCATCATGGCGATCATGATCCGCTGGCCCATGCCGCCCGAGACCTCGTGGGGGTAGAGGTCGTAGACCCGCCGGGGATCGCGAATGTGCACCTTGGCGAGCATGTCCAGGGCCCGTTCGCGCGCTTCGCGATGGGGCACCTTGTGATGGGCCAGGTACGCCTCGGCGATCTGTTCGCCAACCCGCACCACCGGGTTCAGCGAGTATTTCGGGTCTTGCATGATCATCGACATGCGTGCGCCACGAATCGCCTGGATCTGCTTTTCGCTGGCGGCCAACAGGTCGATATCGGCGAAGCGCAAGGTCTTGGCGGTGACCCGCGCCGTCGGTGGATGCAGGCGCAGAAGGCTGCGGCCGACGGTGGATTTACCCGAGCCGGACTCGCCGACGATGGCGAGTTTTTCTCGCCCCAGCGTGAACGACACATCACGCACCGCCTGCGAGGTTTTGCCGGCGTTGCGGAACTCCACACACAAGTCCTGCACGGCAAGTTTTATCTCAGTCATGGGCTGTTCCTCAGGATTGGCTGCGTGGGTCGAGGACGTCGCGCAAGCCGTCACCCAACAGATTGAAGGCCAGACTGACCAGCATGATCGCCGCACCCGGCGCCGCCACCAGCCACCAGCTTTCGAGCATGTAGCGCCGCCCGGTGGAGATCATCGCGCCCCACTCCGGCAGCGGTGCCTGGGCGCCAAGGCCGAGAAAGCCCAGGGCAGCGGCGGTGAGGATGATGCTCGCCATGTTCATGGTCAGGCGGATGATCACCGACGACAGGCACATCGGGATGATGTGGCGCAGGATGATGCGGGTGCTCGACGCGCCCTGAAGCTGCACCGCGACGACGAAGTCCGCGTTGCGCAGCGGCAGTGTTTCGGCGCGGGCGAGCCGGGCAATCGGCGGCCAGGCCGTGAGTGCGATGGCGATTACCGCATGCTCCAATCCCGGGCCGAGAGCGGCGATGAAGGCCAGCGCCAGGACCAGGCTGGGGAACGAGATGAAGATGTCGGTGATGCGCATGAACAGGCTGTCGACCCAACCGCCGAAGTAGCCGGAAACCGTACCGACCAACAGGCCGATGGGGCCGACGATCACCGTCACGAGCAAGACGATGTACAAGGTGATGCGCGAGCCATACACCAGTCGGGCGAAGACATCGCGACCGTATTCGTCGGTGCCGAACCAGTGCACGCCGCTGGGTGCCTGCAAGGCCCCGGCGAGGTTCTGCAACAGCGGATCGTGGCCGGCGATCCAGGGCGCGAAGACCGCGACCAGCATCAGGGTCGCGACGACGATCAGGCCGGCGAAGGTCATCGGGTTGCGCAGCAAAAATCGCAGCAGGCGCACGGTGCTGGCGACCAGCGCTGCCGTACTCGAAGCGGGCAACGTGGCGCTGCCGGCTGCGCTGGAAGCAAGGGGCAGGTTCATTAGCGAGTCCTCGGGTCGAAGATCTTGTACAGCGCATCGCTGATCAGGTTCAGCGTCACGAAGATGAGGCCGATCAGCAGCACGCAGGCCATCACCGCGTTCATGTCGCCGAGCAGCAAACTGCTGGTCAGGTACTGGCCGAAGCCCGGCCAGGCGAACACGGTTTCGATCAGCACCGCACCTTCCAGCAGGCCGCCATAAGCCAGGGCGACGATGGTCAACAACTGCACGCGAATGTTGCCGAAGGCATGACCCCAGACGATCCGCCGTTGGGACAATCCCTTGACCCGCGCCGTGATGATGTATTCCTGGGACAGTTGCTCGAGCATGAAGCTGCGAGTCATGCGGCTGATGTAGGCGACCGAGTTGAAGCTGAGGATCACCGCCGGCAACAGGATGTGCCGCAGGGCGCTGCGAAAGGCCTCCCAGTCGCCGGACCAGGCGGTATCGATCAACAACAATCCGGTGTGTTTCGGGATCAGCCCGTCATAGGCCAGACCGATGCGCCCGACGCCGCCAGCCCATCCCAGCCAGGCGTAGAACACCAGGAAGGCCATCATGCCGATCCAGAAAATCGGCGTGGAGTAACCGAACAGCGTGATCAGCCGCGCGACATGGTCACCAGCACGGCCCTGATGCGTCGCCGCGTAGACACCCAGCGGCAAGCCCGCCACCACGCCGAACAGGATGGCCAGGGTCGCCAGTTCCAACGTCGCCGGGAAGACCCGGGCGATGTCGGTGATGACCGGGTTGCCGGTCAACAAGGCCATGCCGAAGTCACCGTGCAGCAAGTCGCCGAGGTAGATCGCGAACTGGGTCCACAACGGCTTGTCCAGGCCCAGTTCTTTGTACACCTGGGCGTAGGCCGAGGCGTCGGCGTCCGGGCCGACGATGGCCAGCACCGGATCCAGGGGCATCACTCGCCCGATGAAAAAGGTCAGCAGCAGCAACCCCAGCAGCGTCACCGCCACCGAGCCGCCGCGCCGGGTCGCCGAAGCGGCCCGGGTGGTCCAGATTGAAAAGGATGCAGTCGACATGTTCATTCCTGCCTTGGCCCTGTGGCCGTCGATTTCAGCGCTGCTTGTAGACGTCCCGAAGACGCGTGGTGGCGGCGGTGTGGCCGATGTAGTTGCGCACGTCGGCGTGGATCACCACTTCGTCCACCATCTGTGAGACCGGCATGATCGCCCCGGCCTGTTGGTCGTAGAGGGTCTGGATCTGCCCATAGATTTCGCGCTGGCGCTCGGGGTCACGTTCGCGCTCGGCTTGCTCGATCAGTTGATTGAGCTGCGGGTCGAAGAACGAGGTGCGCCAGCCCTGGAAGTTGCTCAGCTTGGCTTCGGTGCGGTTGTCCGGGTTGTACACCAGGGCCCGCAGGCTCGAATGCGGATGACGCTCCGCCCCGCCACCGCCACGCCCGACGAGGATGTCGAACTGACGGTCGCGCATCGCGCCATAGATCTGGTTGCCGGTGCCGGTGATGATCGTCGCCTGGATCCCCGCCTGGGCCAGCGTCGCTTGCAGGCTGGTGGCGATGTTGATGAACGGCGGATCGGTCAGCGAACGGATAGTCACCTTGAAGCCTTCGGCATGCCCGGCCGCCGCCAACAGGCGCTTGGCTTCGGCCACGTCCAGGCGATAACCCGGATCGTCCAGGCGTGCCGGCAGCCCCAACTGCAAAGGCCGCTGATTGATCACACCGTAGTGCGGCATGACCACATCGTTGATGCCCTGGTAATCGATCAGCAGGCGGATGGCCTGGCGTACGCGGATGTCTTGGAACAACGGCTGCTGCATGCTCATCGCCACGTAGTACAGCGTGCCGCGGGCGATGCTCTGGATGCGCACTTCATCGACCTTGCCCAACGCCTTGATGTCGGTGGCGGCCATGCCGCGGGCGACGTCCAGGTCACCGCGCTCGACCATCAGGCGCAGGGCCTGGGACTCGGTCATGTTGCGCATGATCACCCGGCGCAACTTCGCCGCGCCGCGCCAATAGTCGTCATTGCGACTCATCAGGATCACGTCGTTGGCCCGCCAGATGTCGAGCTTGAACGCGCCGGAGCCGGCCGTGTGCGTCGCCAGCCACGCCGCGCCTTGGTCGTCGCCGACCTGATGTTGCAAGGCGACCGAGCGATCGATGATGAAAGCACTGGGAGAGGTGGCCAGGGTGTTGAGCACCAGCATCGGGTCAGTGACGCGTGGCAACTCCATGACAAAGGTGTGCGGCCCTTCGGCGCGCATCAGTTTGACGACGTTGTCGGCGGTGAAACCGTAGGCTTTCCAGGTGGAAGCCAGGGCGCGGTTGAGGGTGACAACGCGCTGCAACGACCAGGCGACGTCTTGGGCGGTGAGCGGCGCGCCGGAGTGAAAACGCACGTCGTCGCGCAATTGGAAGGTCAGGCGCATGCGGTCGGGGCTGATGTCCCAGGTTTTCGCCAGGGCCGGAATCAGCGTGTCCGGCTGCGCCGCGTCCTGCTCCAGGAGCATGTCGTAGACGTTGGCGTTGACCTCGGCGACCTCCAGCCCCGTCGCCGCGGCAGGGTCCAGGGACAGCAGGTTGATCATGCTCATGCCCACCACCAATTGGTCGGGGGGCGTTTCGCCTTGGGCCAGGCTGACGGGCACCTGCACTGCGCACAGGGCCACGGTGACACACAGCAGCCTGGTCAGGCGCTTGGGCCAGAGATTCATGGTTCAGTCCTTTCTTATATTTATAAAGACTTGTCGCCCGGGCAGCCATCGACCTCAGGCGTGGAACAGGCTCAATGTCGGGACAGGGTGTTGGCCTCGATATACGCGAAGTTGATGTCCTCGCCCAACCCCGGCCGGTCGGACAGGTGTACAAAACCGTCGGCGTCCATGGGATCGACGATGCTGTTGAGGTGCGCCGGGACGTCTTCATAGTCGAGGAACGGGTGCAGCAGGCCGCGCTCGTACCAGCGGCAATTGCTGATCGCCCCGACCACCGCCAGGTTCGCCGCGCCATTGCCGTGGACCTCGCAGTCCATGCCGAACGACTCGGCCAGGTGCGCCACCTTCAGGCACGGCCCGATACCCCCGACCCCGGCCACGCCGGCACGCAGGATGTCACAGGACTTCTGGGTGACCCAACTGGCGCGGCTATGGAACTTGCCGGCGATGCTCTCCGGGCCCAGCACCGGGATGTCCAGGTTGGCGGCCAGCCAGGCATAGGACTCCGCCGAGTCTTCCATCATCGGCTCTTCGAACCAGGCGAAATTCAGCTTTTGCAGGGCCTTGCCAATGGTCAGCGCATCCATGCGGCTGTACCAGTGGTAACCGTCGAGCATCAGCGCGATGTCCGGCCCTACTGCCTCACGCACGGCGGCGCAGGCCTGGATGTCCATTTGTGGATTTGGCGCGAAGGAAATCGGCGGCATCCAGGTGTGCAACTTGATGGCCTTGTAGCCGCGCTGCACCAGTTTCTCGGCAAATTGGCCGTACTCGTCCGGCGTCGACAACCCACCCGGCAAATCGTCGCCGCACATCGTCGAGCCGTACGCCGGGACCTTGTCGCGATAACCGCCAATCAGTTTATGCACCGGCAATTTGAGCTTGCGTCCGGCCAGATCCCACAAAGCCTGCTCCACCAGCGCCAGCGCCCGGTCGGTGAACTGCCCGGCGCTACCGCGCTGCCAGTGCGCCAGGTCTTGCCAGATGCTTTCACGGTCCATTGGATCGCGGCCCACCAGCACTTTGCGCACGAAGGATTCGATGATGTGCGGACGAATCAACTCAGGCGGGCCAAAGGCATAACCCTCACTACCATCGTCGCAGCCGATTCGCAGCAAGGCCATCTTGATCATGACCTCATCGCCCGGATGGGCGTGACCGGCGCTGTCCTGGGCACGGCGCGAAGGTGTGGAAAAGACTTCGACGTGAACGCCTGTGATTCTCATAGAAGGGAGCACCCTGTTGTTATTGTTTATTTGTATGTCGTCATACAACGTAGCGGATTATTCTGACGTTTCCCACGGACTGTCAACCCACAAAATCAATAAAAATTAATGAAACCTGGGATGAAAGAGAGAAATGAGATTATTTTTCTTGAGAGAAATCTAAAATGTCGTCATACCACACAACAAAAACAATACGACTCGCCCCGGGAGGGCCACGATGACGGGAGGACTGGAAACCGAGGCGGGAGAATAAAGATTTGTGGGAGCGAGCTTGCTCGCGATAGCGGTGTACCTGGGCCGATGATGTTGGAGGTGCCGCCATCATCGCGAGCAAGCTCGCTCCCACAAGGGGGCCGTGAACACCCGCTCCCACCTGGCAGAAGCCCGATGGTTTGCCCGCCGGAACACCTCACCCGGCAGTGGATGGTTTTTCTCCTAGACTGGACGTTGTCTGCTGTACGCCGGGTTCCGAAGAGGCCCGTACGATGAATGTAAAGGCAAAGGGAATTTCGCAATGCTCAAACCTGTATGGAAAGCGCTCGCCTGCACCCTGGCTTTCGGCGTGTGGGGCACGGCCATGGCGGCTGAGCCGATCGTCATCAAGTTCTCCCACGTGGTAGGCGACCAAACGCCCAAGGGCCAGGGCGCGTTGATGTTCAAGAAGCTGACGGAAGAGCGGCTGCCGGGCAAAGTGAAGGTCGAGGTCTACCCCAACTCCACGCTGTACGGCGATGACAAGGAGATGGAAGCCCTGCTCCTGGGGGAGGTGCAGATCATTGCGCGGTCACTGGCCAAGTTCGATCAGTACACCAAGACCGTGCAGCTGTTCGACTTACCCTTTCTATTCGACGACATCGCCGCAGTAGACCGTTTCCAGCAAAGCCCCGAGGGCCAGAAACTGCTCAAGTCCATGGAAAGCAAGAACGTCACCGGCCTGGCCTATTGGCACAACAGCATGAAGCAGCTGTCGGCCAACAAGCCATTGCGCACCCCCGAGGATGCCCGCGGCCTGACGTTCCGGATACAGACCTCTGCGGTGCTGGAGGAGCAATTCAAGGCGGTGAATGCCAAGGCCAAACCGATGATTTTCTCGGTGGTGTACCAGGGGCTGCGCACCGGCCTGGTCAACGGCACGGAAAATACCTATTCGAACTTCTACAACCAGAAGCTCAATGAGGTACAGAAATACGTCACCGAATCCAACCACGGCATACTCGACTACATGTTGATCACCACGTCGGACTTCTGGAACGGCCTACCACCGGATATCCGCAGCGAGCTGGAGAAGATCGTGGTCGAATCCACCGCCCATGCCAACCAGGAAGCGGAGAAAT
>NZ_JACNDD010000076.1:0-31973 GCF_017351395.1 Pseudomonas sp. FW305-28 | reverse complement strand
CTCGCTCCCACAGGTCTTGGGTGTTTATGCTGTCACGGTGCGCTCCACCAGTTGGCCATTTTCGATACGCACATGTCGCGGATGGAAACGTTTCAAACTGCTTCGGTGGCCGACGCTGACGATGCTCAGGCCCGGCAACTGGTCGATCAGCGCCTGGTACAGCGTCGCCTCGTCTTCTTCGTCCATCGCCGACGTGGCTTCGTCCATGTACAACCATTGCGGTGCATAAAGCAATGCACGGGCAAAGGCCAGGCGTTGTTGCTCGCCAGGCGAGAGCATGCGCTGCCAGTGGTTGCTTTCATCCAGCCGCGGGATCAGGTGCGGCAGGCGGCAGGTTTCCAGCACCTGTGCATAACGTTCGTTGGGGTAGACGTCGCCAGCCTGTGGATAACTCAACACTTCCCGCAGGCTGCCAATGGGCAGATAGGGCTTTTGCGGCAGGAACAGGTAACGCGCCGCCGGAAGCCGGATCGTCCCGTGCCCCGCGGGCCACAAATGTCCCATCGCGCGAAACAGGGTCGACTTGCCACTGCCGGAACGACCGCTGAGCATGACCCGCTCGCCCGGTGCCACGCTCATATCGGCGTTGTCGAGCAGATGACGACCGTCGGCCAGATCCAAGCCGAGGTTATGAACCGCCAACGCACTCCCCTGGTTCTGCACATCGATGGCCGGCACGCGGTCTTCGTTGTCGCTCATGGCCTGGCGGAAGCTCAATAGACGATCGCAGGTGGCGCGCCACGCGGCAAGGTCGGCGTAAGCGCTGATGAACCAGCTGAAGTTCTCCTGCACATTGCCGAAAGCCGAGTTGATCTGCATGAGTTCGCCCAGCTGGATCTTGCCGGCGAAGTAGCGCGGCGCGGCAACGATGAACGGGAAGATGATCGCGATCTGGCCGTAGCCGGAGGTGAAGAACGTCAGGCGCTTGGACACCCGCATGATGTCCCAGAAGTTATGCCAGACCAGCCCGAAGCGCCCACTCAGGCGGCGGTTCTCGTTCGGTTCGCCGTTGTACAGCGCAATGCTTTCGGCGTTTTCACGCACCCGGACCATGGAGAAACGCAGGTCGGCTTCGAAGCGTTGCTGGTTGTTGTTCAGCCCGATCAGGCGTCGGCCGATCAGGTGCGTCAACCAACTGCCCACCGCCGCATACACCAGGGCGCACCAGAACATGTAGCCGGGGATGGTGTAGCCGAACACTTCGATGCTGCCGGACACGCCCCACAAGATGATCGAGAACGACACCAGGCTGACCACGGTGCGCAGCAATCCCAGCCCCAGGCCCAGGGTATTGGTGGTGAAACTGTTGAGGTCTTCGGAAATCCGCTGGTCCGGGTTGTCGGTATAGCCGCCCTGCTCCAGCCGGTAGTAATTCTTGTTGCCCAGCCAGCGGGCGAAATGCTGCTCGGTGAGCCAGGCCCGCCAACGAATGGTGAGCATCTGCGTGAGGTACAAGCGATAGACGGCGCCGAGGATCGCCACCGCCGCGATGCCGCAGAAATACAGGATCAACTGCCAGAACGCCGCGCTGTTCTTCTCTTGCAGGGCGTTGTAGAAATCCTTGTACCAACTGTTGATCCACACCGAGATCGCCACGCTGAACAACGACAGCGCGATGACCGCGATCAACAGCGTCCAGGCCTTGCCCTTCTCCTCACTGCGCCAGTACGGCGTGGTCATTTGCCAGACACGGCGGAAAAACTGCCCGCGCACCGCGTCATTGACCGCGGAATATTCAGCGTTCTGATTCATGGTTAAGGCTCGATAAAGAAAAGAACTAGTGTCATGTTTCGCAAATACGTTTCTTTTTGACGAGTGGCTGTTGTCGTCAGGCAAGGCGCCGCGACGAGTCATAGCCCGCTATGGCGAGGAGCGGCAACGCAGCATGACGGCAACAGACGCCGTCAAAAAGGAACAGTATTTGTGATACATGACGCTGGGGCCGATCATAAAGCAACGGCCCGATGTGTCGCGAGGGTGGACAACACCTGTTCAGCGCAGGTTCAGCGACGCACGGGACGCTTTTGCAATTTGCGCTGCAAGGTCCGCCGGTGCATGCCCAGGGCGCGGGCCGTGGCGGAGATATTGCCCTCGTGCTCGGTCAGCACCCGCTGGATGTGCTCCCATTGCAGGCGATCCACCGACATGGGGTTTTCCGGCACCAGGGTGTCGAGGTCGGCGTGCTCGGACAACAGCGCCGCCAGTACATCATCGGCATCCGCCGGCTTGCACAGATAATTGCAGGCACCGCGCTTGATGGCCTCGACCGCGGTGGCGATGCTCGAATAACCGGTGAGGATCACCACGCGCATTTCCGGGTCCAGCTCCAGCAACTTGGGCAACAGCACCAGGCCGGAATCGCCGTCCATTTTCAGGTCCAGGGCGGCGTAGTCCGGCAGGTCGGCCTGGGCGATGGTCAGGCCTTCCTCGGCGGAACCGGCGGTGCTGACGCGAAAGCCGCGACGGGACATGGCCCGGGCCATGACGCGGGTGAAGGTGGCATCGTCATCCACCAGCAACAGATGCGGCAGTTCTTCGCCGTCGACTTGGATCTCGTCACTCATGTTTCGTCTCCTCGGTCGGCATGGGGCAGGCGCAGCTCGGTGAGCGTGCCGCCTTCCTCATGGGGGTAGAGTTTCACCGAGCCGCCGGCGCGTGTCACGCTGGCTTTGCTCAAGAACAGGCCCAGGCCGAAACCTTTGCCCTTGGTGGTGTAGAACGGCTTGCCGATCTGCTCGGCAATCGCCAGCGGCACACCGGCACCGTGGTCGCGAATGCAGATGGTCAGTTCATAAGCGTTCCAGTCCAACGCCACTTCCAGGTTGTCGGGACAGGCATCGGCGGCATTGTTCAGCAGGTTCAACAGTGCTTGGGTCAGGTCTGGCGGCGGTGCCATGCGCGGCACCACGCCCTTGCCCAGGCACTGGAAGCGATAACTGGCTTCCGGGCGCATCAGGTGCCAGCGGTTCAGCGCATCGTCGAGCCAGAAGGTGACCGCCTGCATGTCGATGTCCAGCCGGCGATTGGCCTCGGCGGCACGCACCAGGTATTGCAGGGTTTCCTTGCAGAGCTTGACCTGGTCCTGGAGCACGCTGAGATCGTCCTGCAGTGCCGGGTCGTGATGGTCCTGGCGCATTTCCTTGAGCAGCACGCTCATGGTCGCCAGCGGTGTACCCAATTCATGGGCGGCACCGGCAGCCTGGGTTGCCACGGCCAGCAATTGCTCGTCCCGCAGGCCCTCCTCACGACGGATGGCCCGCAGCTCTTCCTGGCGGCGCAGCTCCTCGGCCATGCGCGCGGCAAAAAACGTGATGACCGCCGCCGCCAGGGCGAAACTCAGCCACATGCCGTAGATCTGCAGGTTCTCCCGGGCGATGGGAAAGGTTTCCAGCGGGTAGAAGCGCGCCAGCAGCAAGGTGTACAGCGCCAGGGCGATGCCGGAAAGGATCAGCGAAAACCGCCACGGCAACGTCACCGCGGCGATGGTCAGCGGCACCAGGTAATAAGAGACGAAGGGGTTGGTGGAGCCACCGGAGAAATACAGCAACGCGCTGTGGATAAACAAGTCGCCGGCCAGCTGCACGGCATATTCCAGCTCGGTCACCGGCCACGAGGCACGCAGGCGAATCGCCGTCAGCGCGCAGAGCACGCTGGAACAGACCAGGGTGATCGCCAGCTGCAGCCAGGGCAGCGGCAGCAGGTCGAACCAATAGGCGAGCCCCACGGAGCCGGCCTGGGCCGCCAGGACCAGAATACGGATAAACGTCAGGCGCCAGAGGTTCTGGCGGGAAGCGGAAGTCATTTGCAAAGGGGCGAGCATGAGCTCTCCTGATGAGCGCTCCAGGCGGATCGCACGGAGTATAACCAAGGCAGGGGTTGCAGCGGCAGATATGCGGCAAAGCGCCACAGCTCTCAATGCTGCATATACCCCTTGTGGCGAGGGAGCTTGCTCCCGCTGGCCTGCGCAGCAGGCCCAACCCCGGCGCCGCGTTGTGTCAGATGAATGGAGCCGCTGCTTTTAGGGCCGCTTCGCGCCCCAGCGGGAGCAAGCTCCCTCGCCACGGGGCTCTTCATTGGCTTCAGGTATCTGTATAGAAGTTGTAACTGTGCGAACCCACCCATAAAAGCTAGAGTCTTATCCTTCACGCAGGCCCGGACCTTACCCCTGCGCCTCATCCCAAGGAGCTTTCATGCACACGTTCAGTCGCCACGTCGCCCTGCTCGCCTTCAGCCTCGGCACCGTCGCCAGCCTGCCGGCCCTGGCCGCCGACGAGCTTCACTACAACCAGATTTCCCTGCGCGCCGAAGTCAGCCAGGAAGTGGCCCGCGACCTGATGATCGTCACTCTCTATACCGAAGAACAGAACACCGATCCGGCCAAACTCGCCGCCACTGTCAGCACCACGGTGAACAAAGCCATCGGCCAGGCCAAAGAGGTCAAGGACATCACCCTGCGCCAGGGCAGCCGCAACAGCTACCCGATCTACGACAACAAAGGCCAGAAAATCACCGGCTGGCGCGAGCGCGCCGAACTGCGCCTGGAAAGCGCCGACTTCGCCGCCCTGTCCAAACTCACCGGCGAGCTGCTGGGCGACATGAAGATGGGCGGCATGGACTTCGCCATCGCCACCGCCACCCGCCAGAGCAGCGAAGACGCCCTGCTCAAAGACGCCGTCAACGCCTTCAAGGCCCGCGCTCAACTGGCCACCGAAGCCCTGGGCGGCAAGGGTTACAAGATCGTCAACCTGAACTTCAATACCAACGGTTATCCACAACCCTTCATGCGCGCGCCAACGATGATGATGAAAAGTGGTTCCATGGATGCTGAATCCGTGACGCCTGACGTGGAAGCCGGTACCAGTAAAGTGATCATGACGGCGGATGGGGTGGTTGAGGTGTTGAAGGAGTAACGGATGCCTGATCGTTCCCCCGCTCCGGCGGGGGAACGATCGAACCGCCTTTACTTCAGCAAAGGCACAGCCGCCTGTGCGAGTTGGGTGAGCAACTCAATATCTCGCTCGTCGCATGCGCCATCTTCGTTTAAATCGGTTTTTATACCCACCTTGTCGTAGCGCCCATCCTTCAGGGAAGAAGCGACAAAGGTGAGCAAGTAACTCTTGTTGTCACGAAAAAACTCGAGCCGAACCTCCGGGCTTTCGTCTTTATCGAAGTCTTTAAGAGATATACGGATTTCTTCGGCGGCCATCGCTACACCTCCTCCATGGATTAGCTCAATACGGCATCGCCGCTTAGCAGCGCGCCTGTTGCTACCTTATAACCATGCCTCCAAAAATCTACTGTCAGAAGTATCAGGTGTACGTCCGCACAGTAGAGCCTACGGAGAATCGAGCATGCTTTGTGGCAAGGGGATTTATCCCCGCTGGGCCGCGAAGCGGCCCCAACAGCAGCGACTCAATCTGTCTGACGCACCGAGGTGTCAGGTTTGGGTCTGCTGCGCAGCCCAGCGGGAGCAAGCTCCCTCGCCACAGGACGGTGCCCGACCTCAAGCGGGCGGGCAGGCCGAGCTGGCCGGTGTCTCGACCTGATCCAACGCCTTGTCCACCAGCAACTGGCACAGCTCCACCAACTGATGAATCCCCAACGCCACGCTCCGACGCGTGCCCTCCACTTCGAAAGCCAGGTCTTCGGCCATGGCTTTTATCGAGGCCAGGGTTTCCGAGGTGCTGGTGAGCAGCGTATCGGTGTCGGCTTTGGCGGTGACTGAAAACAGGCTATCGATGCGCTGATCGGTGCTTGGCTCTGGTTTTTTTGGATTCAGGTAATGATCGAGGGCGCGCTCGGCGGCGGCGCGGTCTTTTAGGAGGTCTTCGATGGCGTCGAAGCCGGAAAGGGGATTGGTTTTGTTGAAGGGTGGGTCTGGGACTGACTTATCCATAGTTAAATTCTCCTGCTTAAAAATTGGAGCCATCCCTGTGTCGTTTCCACGCGACAGTTAGGTGGCAGCGGTACGCGGGGTGGAAATACCGGTTAGCAGGACCCGGCCAGACCGAAGTCTGCCCACGCACAGCCGCCAAGACGCAGTTTGCAGACGAAACGAGACGTCGGCAACACGATGTTCAGCCATGCCACTGCTAAAAGGTTCAGGTTTCCACACCCGGTCGCTGATTAGGCAGCGACGTTCAAAGGTTAGAGAGCCCACTTCCGAGGGACAACCTTAAAAACTTGTCGGATGTTTCGTTCTGGAAAGCGGATCCTTCCGACGCACCTGAATGATTTATGCAGCCTTCCGACCCACCGCAAACCCGTGGCGAGGGAGCTTGCTCCCGCTGGGGCGCGAAGCGGCCCTAAAAGCAGCGACTCCATCCAACAGACACAACGCGGCGCTTGGGTTGGGTCTGCTGCGCAGCCCAGCGGGAGCAAGCTCCCTCGCCACGGGGTTAGGTGCTCGACGAGACGGAAGCGTATTGCTTCAACCAGTGAATCGGGTACACCCGAGGGAACCAGGCCGGCTGTCAGGCCGCCTTCGCGGGCAAGCCCGCTCCCACAATTGAATCGGAGTACGACTGGGAGAGCCAGGTCGGCTATCAGGCCGCCTCGCGAGCAAGCTTTGCTCCCACAGATCTGACCGGAGTACGACTGGGAGAGCTAGGTCGGCTATCAGGCCGCCTCGCGAGCAAGCTTTGCTCCCACAGATCTGACCGGAGTAGGACCGTGAGAACCAGGTCGGCTATCAGGCCGCCTCGCGAGCAAGCTTTGCTCTCACAGATCTGACGGGTGTATGACCGAGAGAGCCAGGTCGGCTATAAGGCCGCCTCGCGGTGGACGTTGATCTCGGCGCCCCGTTAACCACGCTGGCCGAACGCAGGCATTGTGGAGTGGGCATCCCGGCATGGATGCCGGGATAGCCGCGCTGGGCCATGGATGGCCCTTCGCGGCGGGCCCACGGAGCAATGCCGGAGTGAGGGCATGCCGAGCCTAAGCGAGGCACCGAGTGGTGGGGCAGAAGCGCTTTGGTTACTTTCGCGCTTTTCGAAAGTGACCCGCCGTAAGGGCGGAACCATAAGCTGCCGTTACCTAAATAACGGATATACACACAAAAACATCTGTACCCACAACCCCGTCAGCCCAAGGCTACAGAGCCTTGCACCATTGCCTACAACTACGCCAGAATCCGCCGGCTTGTGCGCCTTGGCCCTGGGCTCTAACGTTTGCAGGTCGCTGTCAGTTCAGCGATCGGGTTTAGCAGCTCGGCACAATATCAAGGCACGCAGGTCCGCTTTATGGCGGCTGTGCGTGGGGCACTTCGGTGCGCCGGGTTCCTTGATTCCTGGTCTGCTAACCCGCGCACAGTCGCCACCCTTTTCGTTTAGCAGCGATGTCTGAAGGCTCACGACGCCATGTTGCCCTTGGCATCCAGCAACTGATCGAACTGAGTGGCTTGCTGGCAAATCGGGCACTGGACAACGTCAACACACAACCCTGACCTCACCACGAGCGGTGTTCACCTACTGAAACAGCGCCCAACAAAAAGCCCCGCTTCCTTTCAGAAGCGGGGCTTTTTGCGTATCAGGCCACTTGAGGCTGCACGCTCACCGGCTGTAGCGGTAGCAGCGGTGCATGAGGGTCGGCCTTGACCGACTCACGCCATGCCGCCAGCCACTCGGGATGCGCCTCGCTCCAGACCTGCTCGTGCAGGCGAGACAAGGCCACCGGATCGCTCAGCAGGGCCAGTCGCTCGGCATTGCTGAGACCGGCAGGACCGACCTTCAGGGCGTGACGAACGCGTTCGACACGCAGCCATTCGATCGGCTCGGCCTTGCCGTGACGGGAGGTCGCCAGCGCATACGCCAAGGCGTTCTGTTGTGGATCGACCACCGCCCGGATGAAACCGTCGTTCAGTGCATGCCAACGGTTCTCATGGGTGTACTGGTCCGTCGACAGCAGCTCCTGCGGCGGTGCGTATTCCTCAGGAATCAGGAACAGGCTTTCATCACGGGACTTCAAGCCCAGGCCCACGCGGCTGGAGATCACCGACACCGGGATCGACAGCATCAGCGAACCCACGATCGGCACCAGCCACCAGAGGAAGCTCGGGTTCAGCCAGATCACCAGCAAGGCCCAGAAGAAGCCCAGCAAAGTCTGCGGGCCGTGGCGCTTGACCGCTTCGCTCCATGGCGTGGAGTCGTCGTCACGTTGCGGCGAGTTCCAGGTCGCGGCCCAGCCCAGGAACGCGGCGAGCACGAAACGGGTGTGGAAGATCATTCGCACCGGCGCCAGCAGCATGGAGAACAGCATCTCCAGCAGCATGGACAACGTCACCTTGAACTTGCCACCGAACGCCTTCGCGCCCTTGGCCCAGATCAGCACGATACTCAACAACTTGGGCAGGAACAGCAGCACGATGGTCGTCGAGAACAGCGCGATAGCTTTTTCCGGGTGCCATTGTGGCCACAACGGATAAAGCTGGCGTGGCTCGAGGAAGTACTGCGGCTCCATCAATGTGTTCACCGCCAGCAGCGCGGTGGACAGCACCAGGAAGAAGAACCACAGCGGCGCCGACAGGTAGGACATCACACCGGTCAGGAACACTGCACGGTGCACCGGGTGCATGCCCTTGACCAGGAACAGCCGGAAGTTCATCAGGTTGCCGTGGCACCAGCGACGGTCACGCTTGAGTTCGTCCAGCAGGTTCGGTGGCAGCTCTTCGTAGCTGCCCGGCAGGTCATAGGCAATCCACACGCCCCAGCCGGCACGGCGCATCAGCGCGGCTTCGACGAAATCGTGGGACAGGATGGCACCGGCGAACGCGCCTTTACCGGGCAACGGCGCCAGGGCGCAGTGCTCGATGAACGGTTTCATGCGGATGATCGCGTTGTGGCCCCAGTAGTGGGATTCGCCCAACTGCCAGAAGTGCAAACCGGCGGTGAACAACGGACCGTACACCCGCGTGGCGAACTGCTGCATGCGCGCATACAGCGTGTCCATGCCCGAGGCCCGCGGCGCGGTCTGGATGATGCCGGCGTCCGGCGTGGCTTCCATCAGGCGCACCAGGCTGGTCAGGCATTCGCCGCTCATCACCGAGTCCGCGTCGAGCACGACCATGTACTTGTAGTCACTGCCCCAACGACGGCAGAAGTCGTCGAGGTTACCGCTCTTGCGTTTCACACGACGGCGACGACGGCGGTAGAAGATCTTGCCGAAGCCCCCGGCTTCACGGCAGACATCCAGCCAGGCCTGCTGTTCGGCCACGCAAATATCGGTCTCGTTACTGTCGCTGAGCACGAAGAAGTCGAAGCGATCCAGGTCACCGGTGGCGGCCACCGACTCGAAGGTCGCGCGCAAACCGGCGAATACCCGCGGCACGTCTTCGTTGCAGATCGGCATCACCAGCGCAGTGCGGGCGTCCTTGGGAATGGGCTCGTTGCCGGCGCTGGCGCCGGAGATGCGGTATTTGTCATGGCCGGTGAGCAATTCGAGAAAGCCCATCAGCGCGGTCCAGAAACCCGCCGACACCCAGCAGAACAGGATCCCGAACAGAATCAGGATGCTGGTCTGCAACGCATACGGCAGCACTTGCGTGGCCGTCTGCAGCAGCGGTTGGTGCAAGACTTCGTCCAGATCCACCAGCGACCAGCCCTGGTACGGCATGATGCCTTTCATGTACCAACCGGCAACGATGGTCTGGCCGAGCATCAGGATCAGCAGGATGTAACGGCGGATCGAACCCACGGTACGCCAGCGTGCATGGGGCAGCACGCGCTCATCCTTGGGCGGCTTCGGCGGGTTGGTACGCCCGGTCAGGCGCCGCCAGCCGCGCACCAGAATATTGGTGCGCCACGGTTCCGGCACGACCTTGGTCCGGCGAATCGGCGGCGTCGCCTTCAAGCACACCCGGCCGTTGGCATCGAGGGCCAGCATTTCGGCGTCCTCGAGTTCCTCGGCAGTGCTTAGCGTCAGGCGACGGCCCACCGAGGCTTGCGCCGCCTCGTTGGGTGCGTCGAATGTCGAAGAAGCCAGGCGCTTGTGCAATTCGCTGAATGACGTGCAGCCCGCCAGCTCGGCGCGCTGCTCGTCGGTCATCGGCAAATGGGCCAGATACTCACTGAGAGATTCTGGTTGTACGGACGTATTACTCATCGGCAGGCAACTGGTAGCTCCAGGTCTCGGTCAGGACTTGTTCAGTCTGCTCCGGTTCCTGTGGGGTTGGGGTCGGCTCGGCGGCAGCGGTGGACGACTTGACGGCCTTGGCCTCTTTCTGCTCGCCGGCCTGCTCGTTGGCTTGCTCTTTTTCGCTCTGCTGCTTGGCGACCTTGTCGGCCTTGGCCAGCGTGGTCACGGAATGCGCGGTGGCTGGCAGCTCGACAGGAACAAGCGGCCTGACCAATGCGGCACGCATCTCGGTCGCTTTGCTCGGGTCCTTGATCTTCATGCGCAGCGTCAGGCGCCAGCCCTTGGTTTCAGGGTTGTAGCGCACGCTGTTCTCGACGATCTCGGCGTTGTCGCCAACGCTCACCTGGCTGCGCACCTCGGCCTCTTCAGGCAGCGCTTGCAGGGACGGCCCTTCGAAATCCACCAGGTAGGCCACGCTGCCGTCCGGTTGACGGATCAGGTTGGACTGCTTCACGTCACCGGTCGAACGCAGGGTCTGCTTGACCCAGGCGCTGTCTGGCGAGTGCAGGTTGGCTTCGTCGAGGGTCCAGTGCAGACGGTAGGCGAAGTCCAGTGGCTGGCCTGGCTCAGGCAGTTTTTCCGGGCTCCAGAACGCAACGATGTTGTCGTTGGTTTCGTCGGCGGTCGGGATTTCCACCAGATCGACAGTCCCTTTGCCCCAATCGCCTTTCGGTTCGATCCAGGCGCTTGGACGTTTTTCGTAACGGTCGTCCAGGTCTTCGTAGTGGCTGAAGTCACGACCACGCTGCAGCAGGCCGAAACCACGCGGGTTTTCTACCGAGAAGTTGCTCACGGCCAGGTGTTTCGGGTTGTTCAGCGGACGCCAGATCCACTCGCCGTTGCCGGCATGGATGGACAGGCCACTGGAATCGTGGAGTTCACGACGGTAGTTCAGCACCTTGGACGGCTGGTTGGCGCCGAACAGGAACATGCTGGTCAACGGGGCGATACCCAGCTTGTTGACACGATCACGCAGGAACACCCGTGATTTCACGTCGACAACGGTGTCGGTGCCCGGACGCACGGTCAGGCGATAGGCGCCAGTGGCCCGTGGCGAATCCAGCAGGGCGAAGATCACCAGGTGCTTGTCGGTCGGTTTCGGACGCTGGATCCAGAATTCGCGAAAGCGCGGGAACTCTTCACCGGATGGCAGCGCAGTGTCGATGGCCATGCCACGAGCGGACAAGCCATAGACTTGGCCCTTGCCGATGACGCGGAAATAACTCGCGCCCAGCATGGTCATGATTTCGTCTTGCTTGTCGGCCTTGTTGATCGGGTACAACACGCGGAAACCGGCGTAGCCCAGCTGTTCGGTGGCCTTGGGATCGAACTTCACGTCGCCGAAATCGAAACGTGTCGGGTCGTACTTGATCTCGTCGACGGTGGTCGCGGTGATTTCGTTGATCTTCACCGGCGTGTCGAAATGCATGCCCTGGTGATAGAAGGACAGCCGGAACGGGGTCTTCTGGTCGGCCCATTCTGCTTTTTCGGTGCGGAAACGAATTTTCTGATAATCGGCGAATTTCATTTCGCGGAATTCGTTCGGCAAATTGCTGCGCGGGGCTTCGAACTTCTGCCCGGCCAATTCTTGTGCCTTCGCCGATACATCATCCAGGCTGAATGCCCACAGTTGGCCCGCGCCGAGCAGGCACAACAGGGCCGAGCCCGTTACCAGGGCGCTTCTCAACCGTTTGGCCGTCATTTTTGGTGCATTACAGGGACTAACAATCACGAGCAACCCTCGCCGAAAACTGATCAAAAAACCAACGGCCAGATAAAGTATCTGCACGGTAACGGTGCTGAAAAACCGCTCCTGCTGACCACTCTTGCCAAGTTGGCGAGCATTGTTCCGACTCCGACGGGGCAAAATGATTCCCCAAACGGTCCAGGACAACTCTCTACCTAAGTCAAATGGACCAGCGAACGCTGATCCCCCGTAGCGCGCGATTATCTAGTAGCCCGCGTGACAACGCATCAGGGGTAGCAAAGTATTTATCGAGAAAACTCACCGTTTTACCTCGAAACAGAACCGAAAAGATGTTTCTAACGCTTTCAGGACTGTAACAGGAAGGTTACCGGGCCATCATTGACCAGATGAACCTGCATGTCGGCGCCGAATCTACCTGATGCCACAGTGCCATGCACCTGTTTCGCCTGACTCAGCAAATAGTTGAACAATTCTTCGCCCAGGGCCGGAGGCGCAGCCGTGGAAAAACTCGGGCGCAGACCGCTCTTGGTGTCCGCCGCCAGGGTGAATTGCGACACCAGCAGCAATCCACCACCGACATCCGCCAAGGACAGGTTCATCTTGCCCTCGGTATCACTGAACACTCGATAGTTAAGCAGCTTGTGCAGGAGTTTGTCGGCATTGGCCCGGGTATCCCCGGGCTCGACGGCCACCAGCACCAGCAAGCCCTGGTCCACAGCCCCGACGATCTCGCCCGCCACCTCGACCCGGGCGCCGCGCACCCGTTGCAACAGCCCCTTCATGCTTCTTCGGGCGGCAAGTCGAGCAGGCGCCGGGCCATTTGCGCGGCGGCGCGTACCAACGCGTCGGTAATCCCCGGCTCCGAGGCGGCGTGGCCGGCGTCGCGGATCACCTGCAATTCACTGTTGGGCCAGTTCTGATGCAGTTCCCAGGCATTGTCCAACGGGCAGATCACATCGTAGCGGCCGTGCACGATGACGCCTGGCAAATGGGCGATCTTGCCCATGTCGCGAATCAACTGGTTGGGCTCGAGGAAAGCGTTGTTGGTGAAGTAGTGGCATTCGATCCGGGCGATCGACAGCGCCCGCTGCGGCTCGGAGAAGCGATCGACCACCAGCGGGTTCGGACGCAGGGTGGCGGTACGACCTTCCCAGGTGGACCAGGCCTTGGCCGCGTGCATCTGGGCGATCTGGTCGTTGCCGGTCAGGCGCTTGTGGAAAGCGCTGAGCAGGTCGTCGCGCTCGTCCAACGGGATCGGTGCGATGTAGTCCTGCCAGTAGTCGGGAAACAGGCGACTGGCACCCGCCTGATAAAACCACTCGATTTCCTGCGGACGGCAGAGAAAGATCCCACGCAAGATCAGGCCATGCACCCGCTCTGGATGGGTCTGGGCGTAGGCCAGGGCCAGGGTCGAGCCCCAGGAACCACCGAACAGCACCCATTTCTCGATACCCAGGTGCTTGCGGATACGCTCCAGGTCTTCGACCAGATCCCAGGTGGTGTTGTTTTCCAGGCTGGCGTGGGGGGTGGATCGACCGCAACCGCGCTGGTCGAAGGTGACGATGCGGTACAGGTTCGGATCGAAGTAGCGACGGCTCTGCGCATCGCAGCCGGCACCCGGGCCGCCGTGAATGAACACCACTGGCAGGCCTTCTGGGGAACCGCTTTCATCGACATAGAGCGTGTGGGTGTCATCGACAGCCAGATCGTGCCGGGCATGGGGTTTGATCTGCGGGTACAAAGTCTGCATTGCGCGCTCCGTAAGGGGTCGAGTCATCCCTGTAGGGACTTCTATTTAGTCTGCCGTCCGGCATCATAAACCCGAATGACCTTAATGAGCATGTCCCCTGCGCAGTCAAAGCATGTCAGCCAGGTACGCCAGCAGCGTGCGATACATCTGATCGACCTCCGGCACCTGGCCCCGGCCACGCAGGCAACCGTGGACCAGCCCATTGCCGACATACAGCACGGCGTCTCCCCCTGCGGCGTTCAGCCGCTCGCAATAAAGGACGCCGTCGTCGCGCAGTGGATCCCATTGCGCGACGGCAACCAGCGCTGGCGGCAAACCGTCCAGGTTGTCGGCGAGTAACGGCATGGCATAAGGCGAAGGACGAGCGCCACCCAGGTACAGCGCCTCATAGCGCTCCAGATCGCGACGGCTCAGGAGCGGGGCATCGAAGCACTCGTGACGCGACGGCAGATCCGCAGGGCCACCGAGCGCCGGATAAATCAAGACCTGGGCCCGGGGCAACGGTTGCCCGGCATCGCGCAAGGCCAGGCATAACGCGGCGGCGAGATTGCCGCCGGCACTGTCACCGACCACCAGCCGGCGACGGGGGTCGATGGCAAAGGGGGCGTCCGCCAAGTGGCGCCACACCGCGAGGCAATCTTCGAAGCCGGCCGGAAACGGATGCTCCGGGGCCAGCCGGTAATCCACCGCCACCACCCACGCGCCCAGCTCAGCGGCCAGCTCCATGCAGATGAAGTCATGGGAATCCAGATCCCCCACGACCCAACCGCCACCGTGCAGGTAAAGCACGCATGGCCAGCCGGCGAGCGGTGCCGCACGTTGCGGGTAATAGGCCCGCACCGCCACGCCGGCCAGTTCGAAATCCTCGATGGCCAGCGTCGGCGGGCAAGGTGGAGTGAACGCCCGGCACATCTGGCTGTAGGCCTGGCGCGAACCGGCGAGGCTGTCGTCCGGGCTGGTGAAGCTCTGGGTTTTGTCGATGAAGGCTGACATTGCCTGGGAGAGTGGGTAGGTCATCGTGGTTTGCCGTGGTGTGGCTCCGAGGCTTTTGTGGCGAGGGAGCTTGCTCCCGCTGGGTGGCGCAGCCGCCCCAAGAATCTTGTGAGCGCTGCGCACTCAAGCGGGAGCAAGCTCCCTCGCCACAGGGGTTATCAGTGCCCGGAAAATCGCCTCAGTTCTTGAGACTGGCCTGCACCGCCGCCACGCCATCCTTGCCATCGAAACTCGTGACACCCGCCAGCCAGCGCTGAAGATCCTCAGGATGCTCGCGCAGCCATTGCCGGGCGACGTCCTGGGGTGTCTTGCGCTCCATGATCGGCACCATCAACTGGCTTTCCTGGGCGGCGCTGAAGGTGAGGTTTTCCAACAGCCGGCTCACATTCGGGCAACGCTGGGCGTAGTCCGGCGCGGTCACGATGGAGACGGTCGCGGCGCCTTCGTTCGGACCATAGACGTCCTCGCTGCCGGTCAGGTACGTGATGTTCATGTTGATGTTCATCGGGTGCGGGGTCCAGCCGACGAAGACCACGAACTCCTTGCGGTTCACCGCCCGCTGCACCGCCGCCAGCATGCCTGCTTCACCGGACTCGATCAGCTTGAAATCCTTGAGGCCGAAGTGGTTGGTCTCGATCATGGTCTTGATGGTGGTGTTGGCACCGCTGCCCGGCTCGATGCCGTAGATCTTGCCGCCAAGCTGATCCTTGAACCGGGCGATGTCGGCAAAGGTCTTGAGCCCCGCCGCCGCCACGTAATCCGGTACGGCCAATGTAGCCTGGGCGTCGGCCAGGCTTGGCTTGTCCAGTACCTTCACCTGGTTGGCCGCCAGGAACGGCGCGATGTTCTTGTCCATCGCCGGCTTCCAATACCCCAGGAAGATGTCGAGCCGCTTGTCGCGGATGCCGGCGAAGATGATCTGTTGCACGGCGCTGGTCTGCTTGCTGTCGTAGCCCAGACCGGTGAGCAGCACATCGGCCATGCCGCTGGTGGCGATCACATCGGTCCAGTTGACCACGCCCATGCGTACGGTCTGGCAGGACGCAGGCTCGGCGGCCATCGCCCCGGTGCTGAGTAGAACGGTACCGCAGAGGAACGACAGACAGCGTTTGAACAGTCTTTTCATCGCGAGGGTCTCGTGCGGCAGCGGATTATTGTAGGGCGGTGTCTTGGCGCACCGTGACCGGAACATTACGCAGCGTCGAGGGGGTCAAGATGAACTGTGGCGACTCGGTTTTGCACGGTGGCGACAGGTAGGCAGGCATGAATGCTTTTGTGGCGAGGGAGCTTGCTCCCGCTGGGCTGCGCAGCGGCCCCCAGATTTCACGAGCGCTACGCACTCGAGCGGGAGCAAGCTCCCTCGCCACCAAAGCTGCCTTGCCAGGGATTAATGTTTGTAGGTCTTCTGCCCCCACGCCAGGAAACCTTCCAGCAACTCCCTGAGCACCACCTGGGTCGGCGCCGCCAGATCCGGGCGGTAGTTGAACGGTTCGAATTCTTCCATGTAAGTGCTCTGGCACAGTTCCAGCTGCACGGCGTGGATGTCTTCGGCCGGGTTGCCGTAGTGCCGCGTGATGTGTCCGCCCTTGAAACGCCCGTTGAGCACATGGGTGAACTGGCCGTGGCGGGCGCAGATGGCTTCGAGCTGGCTGGCCAGGGTCGGGTCGCAACTGGCACCGTTGAAAGTGCCGAGGTTGAAGTCCGGCAGCTTGCCGTCGAACAGGTGCGGGATCACCGAACGGATCGAGTGGGCGTCGAACAGCAAGGCGTAGCCGAACTCGGCCTTGAGCCGCGCCAGTTCCTGCCGCAGTGCTTGGTGGTACGGCATCCAGACCTGCTGCAGATACGTCGCCCGTTCCTCGGCCGACGGTTCCAGCCCTTCGCGAAACAACGGCACGCCATCGAACAGCGTCGCCGGGTACAAACCGGTGGTGGCGCCGACGTACATCGGCTTGTCATCGGAGGGGCGATTCAGGTCGACGACGAACCGTGAATATTCGGCGGCCAGGGTGCTGGCGCCCAACTCATTGGCGAACTCATAGAGCTGGGGAATGTGCCAGTCGGTGTCCGGCAGGCTCTGGGCTTCGGGAATCAACCCGGCCTTCACCGCCGGGGTCAGGCGCAGGCCGGCGTGGGGCATGCTGACCAACAGCGGCACGCGCCCTTGCTTGAAATTCAGGACCTTCTCCACAACCAATCTCCTCAATCGATTTCCACGCCGTGACGCACGACGCGTTTTTCCAGATCGCCACCGAGCCAGTACGCCAGGTCGGCCGGGCGGTCGATGTGCCAGGCGACAAAATCCGCGACCTTGCCGACTTCCAGCGAACCGTGGGTTTGCGCCATGCCCAAGGCCTGGGCCGCATGAATCGTCGCCCCTGCCAGGGCTTCTTCCGGGGTCATCCGGAAACAGGTGCAGGCCATGTTCAACATCAAGCGCAGCGACAGCGCCGGCGAAGTGCCGGGGTTGAGGTCGCTGGCCACGGCGATTTTCACCCCATGCTTGCGCAGGGCATCCATGGGCAGCAGTTGGGTTTCCCGCAGGAAATAAAACGCCCCCGGTAGCAACACCGCCACGGTGCCGGAAGCGGCCATGGCCTTGGCGTCGTCCTCGGTCATGAATTCCAGGTGATCGGCCGACAGCGCCTGGTAACGCGCCGCCAGGCTGGAACCGTGCAGAGACGACAATTGTTCGGCGTGCAACTTCACCGGCAGTCCCAGTTGTCGCGCGGTGATAAACACTCGCTCGACCTGCGCCGGGGAAAACGCCAGGTATTCGCAAAAGGCATCCACCGCATCCACCAGCCCCTCGGCCGCCAGGGCTGGCAGCATCTCGGTGCAGATGTGTTCGATGTAGTCATCGGCGCGATCCTTGTACTCCGGTGGCAAGGCGTGGGCTGCCAGGCAGGTACTGCGTACGCTGACCGGTAACTCGGCGCCAAGACGGCGAATGACGCGAAGGATCTTGCGTTCGCTGGCCAGGTCCAGGCCGTAGCCGGACTTGATCTCCACCGTGGTCACGCCGTCGTGCATCAGGCCTTTCAGGCGTTTGGCGGCGCTGGCGAACAATTCGTCTTCACTGGCGGCGCGGGTGGCGCGCACGGTACTGGCGATGCCACCGCCGGCCGCCGCGATTTCGGCGTAGCTGACGCCTTGCAGGCGCTGTTCGAACTCACCGCTGCGGTTGCCGCCAAATACCGTGTGGGTGTGGCAGTCGATCAACCCCGGCGTGACCCAGGCGCCCTTGAGGTCGTTGACCGCCGGGTAGTCCCCCATCGGCAATTCGGCACGCGGGCCGATCCAGTGAATGTGCTCGCCCTGGGTGACGATGGCGGCGTCTTCGATGATCGAGTAGACGCCCTGGGCCATGGTGGCGGCGTGGCAGTTTTGCCAGAGGGTTTTCATCCCGGTTTCCTCGTCGCGTTCAAAATCGAATCGCGAGCGAGCTCGCTCCCACAAGGATTTCTGATGCACTCAAAACCCCTGTGGGAGCGAGCTCGCTCGCGATGAGGCCCTTACAGGCTCGGCAACAACTGCGCCGTGACCAATTCGTTCAGGCACCGACTCGCCAGCAACTCACTGGCCGCATTGATATCCGGCGCAAAGAAGCGGTCCTTCTCATAAAACGGCACTTCTGCACGCAACAGACCACGGGCCCGCTCCAGTTTGGAAGAGGTCTTCAAACCGCCGCGCAGGTCCAGCCCCTGGCAGGCCGCGAGCCATTCCACCGCCAGAATTCCACGGGTGTTCTCGGCCATTTCCCACAGGCGCTTGCCGGCGGCCGGGGCCATGGAGACGTGGTCTTCCTGGTTGGCCGAGGTCGGCAGGCTGTCCACCGAATGGGGATGGGACAGCGCCTTGTTTTCACTGGCCAGGGCCGCCGCGGTGACCTGGGCGATCATGAAGCCGGAGTTCACCCCGCCATTGGCCACCAGGAACGGCGGCAACTGCGACATGTGCTTGTCCATCATCAACGAAATCCGGCGCTCGCTCAGGGAGCCGATTTCGGCAATCGCCAAGGCCATGTTGTCGGCGGCCATCGCCACCGGTTCGGCGTGGAAGTTGCCGCCGGAAATCACGTCACCCTCGGCGGCGAACACCAGCGGGTTATCCGACACCGCGTTGGCTTCGATCACCAGCACTTCAGCGGCCTGGCGGAACTGGGTCAGGCACGCGCCCATCACTTGCGGCTGGCAACGCAGGGAGTACGGGTCCTGGACCTTGTCGCAGTTCTGGTGCGAATCGGAGACTTCGCTGCGCTCGCCCAGCAGATCGCGGTAAGCGGCGGCGGCATCGATCTGGCCTTTCTGGCCGCGAGCGGCATGGATCCGCGCGTCGAACGGCGAGCGCGAACCGAGCACCGCTTCCACCGTCAGGCTGCCCAGGGACAGGGCCGCGGCGAACAGGTCTTCACCTTCGAACAGGCCACGCAGGGCAAACGCAGTGGAGACCTGGGTGCCGTTGAGCAGCGCCAGGCCTTCCTTGGCGGCCAGGGTCAGCGGCGCGAGACCGGCGACTTTCAGCGCCTCGACGGCCGGCAGCCATTCGCCCTTGTAGCGGGCCTTGCCTTCACCCAGCAGCACCAGGGACATGTGGGCCAGCGGCGCCAGGTCACCGGACGCACCGACCGACCCCTTGAGCGGAATGTGCGGGTAGACCTCGGCATTGACCAGCGCAATCAGCGCATCGATCACCTGCCGACGGATGCCGGAAAAGCCCCGGCTCAGGCTGTTGACCTTGAGCACCATGACCAACCGCACCAGCGCATCGCTGATCGGCTCGCCCACGCCGGCGGCATGGGACAGCACCAGGGAGCGCTGCAGGTTTTCCAGGTCCTCGCTGGCGATGCGGGTCGAGGCCAGCAGGCCGAAACCGGTGTTGATGCCGTAGGCGGTGCGGTTCTCGGCGAGGATCTGTTCCACGCAGGCGACGCTGGCCTCGATCTGCGCCGAGGCACTGGCATCCAGGCTCAAGGTCACCGGGTGCTGATAGATGTCACGCAATTGAGCCAGGCTCAATTGGCCGGGAATCAGGTTTAAGGCAGTCATGTATTGCTCCTTTTGAGAGTTTTGTTTTCACCCGCCAGTCGCTCCGGAATGTTCCGTTATCCGTCACCTTCGCTTTTTGGGCGATGCCTTGTGGGCAAGAGGTGCCTTGGCACGCTGGCGCTTTTTTGATCAATTCAAATTCGGTAATACGTTGTGCAGCACGTTTGGGTCTTTGAGCAGGCCGGCGGCACTGGCGATGTCCGGCGCCAGCCAGCGATCCTGGTCGTAGGGCGGCACGCGCTCGCGCAGCAGTTTCCAGGCGATGTCGGTGCCGGCGCCGAAACGCTGGGCCTTGAGAAACTCAAAGGCCTGGGCCGCCAGCAGGTACTCGATGGCGAGGATCTGCGTGCAGTTTTCCAGCGCCCGGTGCAGCTTCAGGGCGGCGTTGGTGCCCATGCTCAGGTGGTCTTCCTGCAAACCGGAGGTGACGAAATTGTCCAGCACCGCCGGTTGCGCCAGTTGCTTGTTCTCCGCGCACAGCGACGCGGCGACGTATTGCACGATCATCATCCCCGAGTTCACGCCGGGATTGGCCACCAGGAAGGCTGGCAGGCCGCTGACGTGGGGGTTGATCAAGCGGTCGAGGCGACGCTCGGCGATGGAGCCGATTTCGGCCATGGCAATCGCCAGCAGGTCCGCCGCCAAGGCCACCGACTGACCGTGGGGGTTGGCCTGGGACATGACCCGGAAGTTTTCCGGCGTACCCAGCAACAGCGGGTTATCGGTGACCGCATTGAGTTCGGTTTCGATCTGTTGCCGGGCGTGGGCCAACTGAT
Organism: Pseudomonas sp. FW305-28; assembly: GCF_017351395.1. Taxonomy (NCBI): domain Bacteria; kingdom Pseudomonadati; phylum Pseudomonadota; class Gammaproteobacteria; order Pseudomonadales; family Pseudomonadaceae; genus Pseudomonas; species Pseudomonas sp. FW305-28. The sequence continues at coordinate 11,567 of NZ_JACNDD010000076.1, read as the reverse complement.
CACGAGCCGCGCCGTGCACCTGAGGGATCGAGCGGATGCTCAGGGCATCTTGGGTGCGAATGCCCAGGCTCGCGGCGATGACCTCGCTGCCGTCGAGCAAGGCACGCAAGTTGACCCCGACCTGCTGCATGCCCGGGTGCGGCTTGAGGGCGATGATCTCGGCATCGAACGCGGCAATCTGGCCGCGCTGGGCCTCGAAGCTCATGGCGCCGATCACGTCGGCCCATTGCACCAGCCGCGTCGCATCGGCCAGGGCCAGGCAACTGAGGCCGGTCATGCACGGCGTGCCGTTGACCAGGCACAGACCGTCCTTGGCCCCCAGTTGCACCGGTTGCAAACCCTCGGCGGCCAAGGCCTGTTGCGCCGGGACTATTTGTCCGCGATAGCTGACCTGACCAACCCCCAGCAGCGCGATGCCGATATGGGCCATGTGGGTCAGGTAACCCACCGAACCCTGGGACGGCACTTGCGGTGTGATGCCGTGATTGAGCAGTGCCAACAACGCCTCCACCACCCGGCGATGGATGCCGGACTTGCCCTGGCTGTAGTTGAGGATGGCGGCGCAGAGGATCGCCCGGGTCTGTTCATCCGTCAGCGGCGCGCCGACGCCACAGGCATGGCTGAGCAGGGTGTTGCGCGACAGTTGGCTGAGTTGTTCGTCCTTGAGCGAGACATTGCACAAGGCCCCCAGGCCGGTATTGACGCCGTAGGCGCGCTCGCCGCTTTCGACAATGCGCTGGACGATGGCCTGGGCATTGTCGATCCGCGCCCAGGTCTGGGTCGACAGCTCAAGCTCGGCACCGAAGCGGGCGACGGCGACGACGTCCTGCCAGCGCAACGGAGCGCCGGTGATTACGATTTTTTCAGCCTGGGACATCCTCAACCTCGTCTGTGCAACTTGAATATTGATGCAGCTTTGCCGGCCCTATCGCGAGCAAGCTCGCTCCCACAGGGATTTCCTTTTGGGCACAAAATGTGTGAGCAAAAGAGGTCCCCTTGTGGGAGCGAGCTTGCTCGCGATGGGGCCAGCCCTGCCACCACAAACCCTTCAAACCACCGCAGCCCTGCGCTGCACAAACCGATCGACATACTCATCCGCCGGCGAATGCAGGATCTCCCGGGGCGTGCCGACCTGGATCAGCTTGCCGTCCTTGAGGATCGCGATGCGGTTGCCGATGCGCACGGCCTCGTCGAGGTCGTGGGTGATGAAGACGATGGTCTTGTGCAGGGTCTTCTGCAGCTCCAGCAACTGGTCCTGCATTTCCGCACGGATCAGCGGGTCGAGGGCGCTGAAGGCTTCGTCCATCAGGATGATATCGGTGTCCGCCGCCAAGGCCCGGGCCAGGCCCACACGCTGGCGCATGCCGCCGGAGAGCTGGTGCGGGTATTTGTTCTCGTAGCCTTTCAGGCCCACGGTGTTGATCCAGTGCAGCGCCCGCTCGGCGCACACCTGCTTGCTCTCGCCGCGCACTTTCAAGCCATAGGCGACGTTGTCCAGCACGCTCTTGTGGGGCAGCAGGCCGAAGCTCTGGAACACCATGCTGATCTTGTGCCGGCGAAATTCGCGCAGGGCGTCCATGTCCAGTTGCAGGATGTCTTCGCCGTCCACCAGGATCGCGCCACTCGTAGGATCGATCAGCCGGTTGAAGTGGCGCACCAGGGTGGACTTGCCGGAGCCGGACAGGCCCATGATCACGAAGATCTCACCGGTGCCGATGCTCAGCGATAGGTCGTTGACCCCGACCACGCAGCCGGTTTCGGCCAGCACCTGGTCCTTGGTCTTGTTCTGGCGGATCAGCTCCAGGGCTTCCTTGGAGCGATTGCCGAAAATCTTGAAGACGTTCTTGACTTCGATCTTGCTGATGGCTGCGTTGCTCATTTGCTCACCTCATGCCGAGGACGACCATAGGCCTGGGTAATGCGGTCGATGACCACGGCGAGAATCACGATGGCCAGCCCCGCTTCCAGGCCGCGCCCGACGTTGAGGGTCTGGATGCCCACCAGCACATCTTCGCCCAGGCCACGGGCACCGATCATCGAGGCGATGACCACCATCGACAGGGCCATCATGGTGGTCTGGTTGATCCCGGCCATGATGCTCGGCAGGGCCAGGGGCAGTTGCACGCCGAACAGCTGTTGCCAGCGGTTGGCGCCGAAGGCGTTGATGGCTTCCATCACTTCGCCGTCCACCTGGCGGATGCCCAGGTCGGTCAGACGGATCAATGGCGGCGCGGCGTAGATCACCGTGGCGAAAATCGCCGGGACCTTGCCCAGGCCGAACAACATCAACACCGGAATCAGGTACACGAAGCTCGGCATGGTCTGCATGATGTCCAGCAACGGCATCAACACCGAACGCAGGCGGTTGCTGCGCGCCGAAAGAATGCCCAGGGGAATGCCGATCAACACCGAGATCAGCGTCGCCACCAGCATCAGGGCGAGGGTCTGCATCAGTTTGTCCCACAGGCCTACCGCACCCACCAGGAACAACAGGCCGACGATGACTGCCGTGGCCACGACCTTGCGGGTGGCGTGCCAGGCAATGCCACCGACAATGGCCAGCATCAGCCACCAGGGCGCCATGCGCAACAGGCCTTCCAGATTGACGATGGCCCACAGCAGGGTGTCGGAGATGTGCCGGAACACATCGCCATAGTTGGTCACCAGGGAGTCGACCCAACCGTTGACCCAATCGGCGATGGAGAAGGTAAAGCTTTCGGGAAACATAAGAGACTCTCGATCAAGTGGATGCGGTGAACGTCCCGGCCAGCCCCACGGTTGGCCGGGAAGGATTCGACCTACAGAGCCGCGTCGATTTTCTTGGCAGCGTCTTCACTAACCCAGGCGTGCCAGACTTCAGGATGTTCCTTCAGGAAGATCTTCGCCAGTTTCGGCGACTCGATCCGCTCTTTGGCCATGCGCCCAAGGTTCTGGTTCAGGATATCGATCGGCAGGTTGACCTTTTCCAGCACCGCCACCAGTTCCGGGGCTTCGTCGTGGAACGTCTTGGACAGGCCGACCTTGATGCTCACGCTTTTATCCACACCCGGTTTTTCTTCCAGTTTCACCAGGTCCACCTGGCCCATCAGCGGCGTTGGCGACCAGTAGTAGAACAGGATCGGCTCGCCACGCTTGTAGCTCGACAGCACCGCCGCATCCAGCGCCGGGCCGGTGCCTGGACGGAAGTTGGTGTAGGTTTTTTCCAAGCCGTAGCTTTTCAACATTTCGCTGTTGTCCAGCTCACAGGTCCAACCGGCCGGGCAGTTATAGAAGCGGCCCTTGGACGGTTCTTCCGGGTCCTTGAACACGGCGGCATACTGGCCCAGGTCGGCAATGTTCTTCAGGCCCGGGGCCTTGGCTTCGAGCTTGCGCTTGGCGTCGCCTTCAACCACGTAGCGCGGCACATACCAGCCTTCGATGGCGCCCACCACCGGGGCACCGACGCCGACCACCTTGCCGGCCTTCTCGGCCTTGTTCCACACCTCGCTGCGGCCGACCCACTCTTCGGCGAACACCTGGATGTCGTTGCTGCTCAGGGCGTTTTCCATGGTGATGGAGTTGCCCGGCAGGCTGTCGGTCTTGCAGTCGTAGCCTTTTTCCAGCACCACTTGCAGGACGTCAGTCAGCAGCATGCCGCTTTCCCAGTTCAGGCCGGCAAACTTCACCGGTTTACCCGACTCGCACCAACCCGCCGCTTGCGTGGCGCCGGCGCTGGCCAGCAGGCCCATGGAAAGCAATGTGGTCAGCAGGGTCTTGTTCGACTTCATTATGTGACGCTCCTAATCAGTTGGATTGGCTTACGGCAGTCAAGAGGCATCCAGCCCTGTCAACGTCCATCAGACCGCTTGAATGCGGCCCGCCCTGCTCGGTTGTGCGTCAACCGCGTCCTGCTCGAGCGGCAGGATCAATTGATCGGGTACTGCGCTGTGCCACTTCTTGGCGAGGACGTAATACAGCGCCGCCGGGACCACCAGACCGATGATCCAGGAGATATCCACACCGCCCATGGCTCCCACCAGCGGACCGGTATAGAACTTGGTGGCGATGAAGGGCAATTGAACCAGTACACCGAAGACATAGACGCTGATACCCAAGGCGTTCCACCGACCGTAGCGGCCGTTCGGGTCGGCCAGTGCCGGCACGTCATAGCGCTCGCGGGTGATGCAGTAGTAGTCCACCAGGTTGATCGCGCTCCAAGGCGTAAAGAACGCCAGCAAGAACAGGATGAAAGACTTGAACGCACCGAGGAACGAGTGCTGGCCGAGCAGCGCGATCAGGGTCGCGGCGCCGACAATGAACAGCACGAAGACCAGACGCTGCACGCGCGTGACGTTCAGATGCCCCCGGAAACCGCTGATGATGGTGGCAATGCACATGAAGCTGCCGTAGGAGTTCAGCGTGGAGATGGTGACCTTGCCGAACGCGATGCTGAAGTACAGCAGCGCAGCGGTGGCGCCGGTGCCCCCCAGGCCAACGATGTAGGCCACTTCGTGACCGGCGAATTGCCCGTTGGCCGAGGCGGCGGCAAATACGCCGAGGATCATCGCCACCTGTGCGCCGATGACCGAACCGGCGCCTGCGGCGAAAAAGGTTTTCACCGAGGACGTCTTGCTCGGCAGGTAACGCGAATAGTCAGCCACGTAGGGGCCGAAGGCGATCTGCCAGGAGGCCGCGAGCGACACCGCCAGCAGGAAACTGCTCCAGCTGAAATGGCGGATTTGCAGGAGTGCGCCAACGTCCGTCTGGCTGATCAGGCGAGCGAACAGGTAAACGAAGGCAATCACACCAATGATGCTGGCAACCCGGCCGATGAAATGGATCACCCGATAACCCAGCACTGTCACCAGCACGATGACACTGGCGAAGATCAGGATGCCCGCACTGTCGCTGACACTGAACAACTGCCCCAGCGCCTGGCCGGAAAGCACGGTGCCCGTCGCGGTGAAACCCAGGTACATCAGACACACCAGCACGATCGGGATGGCCGCGCCATACACACCGAACTGCACCCGGCTGGAGATCATCTGCGGCAGGCCAAGCTTGGGCCCTTGCGCGGCATGCAAGGCCATGACGCCACCGCCGAGCACTTGGCCGATCAGCAAACCGATCAACGACCAGAACACATCACCGCCCAGCACCACCGCCAATGCACCGGTGACAATGGCCGTGATTTGCAGGTTGGCCCCCATCCAGAGGGTGAACTGGCTCAACAGCCGACCGTGTCTCTCCGCTTCCGGGATGTAGTCGATCGAGCGCTTCTCGATCAACGGCTTGCTGCTTGCGCGTGTGCGGGTGACAGCCATGGTTCAACCTCTGTGGATTGTTCTGGAATTCATTTGCGCCACTGCTTCCCTGTGGGAGCGAGCTTGCTCGCGATAGCGGTGTATCAGCAGACAATGCTGTTGACTGACACGCCCTCATCGCGAGCAAGCTCGCTCCCACAAGGGCCGGGGTTATTTGCCGGTGATCATCGGCAAGTTCAGCCCCTGTTCCTTGGCGCAATCGATGGCGATCTGGTAACCGGCATCGGCATGGCGCATCACCCCGGTACCCGGGTCGTTGTGCAGTACGCGAGCAATGCGCTCGGCCGCTTCGTCGGTACCGTCGCAGACGATCACCATGCCCGAATGCTGGGAGAAGCCCATGCCGACGCCACCACCGTGGTGCAACGACACCCAGGTCGCGCCGCTGGCGGTGTTGAGCAAGGCATTGAGCAGCGGCCAGTCGGAAACGGCGTCGGAGCCATCCTGCATGGATTCGGTTTCACGGTTCGGGCTGGCCACGGAACCGGAGTCCAGGTGGTCGCGACCGATGACGATCGGCGCCGACAATTCACCGCTGCGCACCATCTCGTTGAAAGCCAGGCCCAACTTGGCGCGCTGACCCAGGCCGACCCAGCAGATACGTGCCGGCAAGCCCTGGAAGCTGATGCGCTCGCGGGCCATGTCCAGCCAGTTGTGCAGGTGGGCGTCGTCGGGGATCAGTTCCTTGACCTTGGCGTCGGTCTTGTAGATGTCCTGGGGGTCACCGGACAGCGCAGCCCAACGGAACGGGCCGATACCACGGCAGAACAACGGACGGATATACGCCGGGACGAAACCAGGGAAGTCGAAGGCATTTTCGACGCCCTCTTCCTGGGCCATCTGGCGGATGTTGTTGCCGTAGTCGAAGGTCGGCACGCCCATTTTCTGGAAGGCGAGCATGGCTTTGACGTGGACAGCCATCGATTGCTTGGCGGCCTTCACCACGGCTGCGGGCTCGGTCTTGGCGCGGGCACGGTATTCGTCCCAGGTCCAACCGGCCGGCAGGTAACCGTTGAGGGGATCGTGGGCGCTGGTCTGGTCGGTGACCATGTCCGGGCGCACACCACGACGGACCATTTCCGGCAGGATTTCGGCAGCGTTCCCACACAGTGCGATGGAAATCGCCTTGCCTTCGGCAGTGTATTTCTCGATGCGCGCCAGGGCGTCGTCGAGGTCTTTGGCTTGCTCGTCGACGTAACGGGTTTTCAGGCGGAAATCGATACTGACCTGCTGGCACTCGATGTTCAGCGAGCACGCACCGGCCAGGGTCGCGGCCAGGGGTTGCGCGCCGCCCATGCCACCCAGGCCGGCGGTCAGGACCCAACGGCCCTTGAGGTTGGAGTCGTAGTGCTGGCGACCGGCCTCGACGAAGGTTTCATAAGTGCCTTGGACGATGCCCTGGCTGCCGATGTAGATCCAGCTGCCGGCGGTCATCTGGCCGTACATGGCCAGGCCCTTGGCGTCGAGTTCGTTGAAGTGTTCCCAACTGGCCCAGTGCGGCACCAGGTTGGAGTTGGCGATCAGTACACGAGGGGCGTTGCTGTGGGTCTTGAACACGCCCACCGGCTTGCCGGATTGCACCAGCAGGGTTTCGTCGTCATTCAGGTTGGTCAGGCTTTCGACGATCTTGTCGTAGCACTCCCAATTGCGCGCCGCGCGGCCGATGCCACCGTAGACCACCAGTTCCTTGGGGTTCTCGGCCACTTCCGGGTCGAGGTTGTTCATCAACATGCGCAGCGGCGCTTCAGTCAGCCAGCTCTTGGCGGTCAGCGTGTTACCGCGAGGGGCGCGGATTTCAACGTCACGGTATTTTTCGGGTTTGCGGGTAGCGTCGGTCACAGCAAAAACTCCTCAGCGATCAATCCAGACCAGCCCGGGCAGTGGGCAGCGATTTAGCGAACGTTGCGTAGAAGATCGGTGACTCATACGCATACGTCTTTACTTGTATGTACAAGCATATGCAATCAAGCGGCCAACTTGTCGAGGACACGTTTGCAGGATGACGTGAGGATTGGCTGAAAGCCCCGTGATTGAGCGGTTTGAGAGCCAGATGAAATTTCTGGAGGAGGGATTTATGAAGAACACAGGCAGGTTACGAAAGCGCGGTTCTGCGCCACGCTGGGGCATTCGGTAACAAGTTGGTGCGCAGAAGAAACAGCAGGTAGACACTTTGTGGCGAGGGGATTTATCTGTGGGAGCAAGGCTTGCCCGCGACGAAGGCAATGTGGCCTGCCAGAAAATCGAGTCGCCTGCGTCGCGGGCAAGCCTTGCTCCCACAGGGTACTCAAGAAGCTGAAATCAGCGGGCCGTCAGCTCGATCACACAGCATTGGCCGTGGCTGGTGATGTCCAGCAGCCCGGTGTTACCGCTCAATTGCAAGCAGTCGTAGAGGCCCAGGATAACGGCGGACTCGCCAATCTTGATGGTCAATCCCGGGGCCGCGCTGAACACCAGCAACGTCTCCGCTTCGCTGAAGAATCGCTGCTGCCCCCCCACCCACTGCAATCGCGCGCGGTAACGCTGCGGCGCATAGATCAGGTTGAAATCCCGAATGGGGCCGCCCAGCAAGGTGCAATGCACATGGCTCTCGCCGCTGAAGGCAAAGGGGTCCAGCGGGCGCAAAGGCCCCGTGGCCTGGCCATCGACGTTCAGCGTCATACCGTCTCCCTGCAAGACGCTGATGATCCGCTCGTAACCGGCAAACGTGGAAAAACCACCCGACTCACCGATATCGGCAATCGACAGACGCCAGCCGAAACCTTCCAGGCCAGTGCCGGCATCGCGAGTGATTTCCTCGGTGCTGCCACCGCCGTTTTTCCACGGCATGCGGGGGTAATCTGCTGCGCGTAAAACCTTCAACTGGCTCATTTATGAAAGCGCCCTTCCAGACTGTGACGGGAACCCGGATGGATCAGGCGCGCGGCGGTCACCGGCTGGCGCCCGGACCAGGTGCGGCGGCGGATCAACAGGCAGGGTTCGCCTCGCTCGATCTGCAGCAGTTTGCACTCGCTCGGCTCGGCCAGAATCGCCTCGACCACATGCTCACCCTCGGTCAGCGGCGCGACCTGGTTCAGGTAGGCGTAGGGCGTCTGCAAGGTGAAGTCCTGCTTGAGGTAGTCCGGCGCCACCAGTGCGTTGACGAAACGGTCCTCGATTTGCACAGGGATGTCGTTCTCGAAATGCACGATCAGCGAATGGAACACCTTCTGGCCTTCACGCATGTCCAGGGCCAGGGCTCGCTCGGAACCGGCCGCCTCTTCCTCCAGCGTGATCACCTTGCAGGTGTGGCGATGACCACGGGAGGCGATTTCGTCGGCGATGTTATGCACTTCGAACAACGCGGATTGGCTCTTGGGCTCGGCCACGAACGTGCCGACCCCCTGCATGCGCACCAACAGGCCATCGGCGGTCATTTCCCGCAGGGCACGGTTGATGGTCATGCGACTGAAGCCCAATTGGCTGACCAGCTCGCTTTCCGACGGCACGCGGTAATGCGGCGGCCAGTTTCCACTGTCGATCTGCTGGGTGATCATCTGTTTGACGCGGGCGTACAAGGGCGCCGGACTGTCACCCATGTGTGCGGCCAGCGGCGGTTTGGCAGGCGGAGTCGGCACGGCGGTTCCCTGTTCTGCGAATAAGGTTGCTAGCTTGCCGGAGTTTACCGGCCAGGCAAACGTCTGTATATGTATATACAAATTACGCACGATGAGGTTGAACCATGTCCGCCTTCTTTGCCGAACGCGCGCTGCTGCCTAGTGGATGGGCCCATGATGTACGTCTTGAGGTCGATGCCAAGGGCGTCCTGACCCATATCCAGGCCGGTTCCCACGCAGACGGCGCCGAACGGCTGGGCGGTCCGCTGTTGCCGGGCATGCCGAACCTGCACTCCCATGCCTTTCAACGGGCGATGGCCGGGCTGGCGGAAGTGGCGGGCAATCCCAACGACAGTTTCTGGACCTGGCGCGACTTGATGTACCGCCTCGTCGGAAAAATCAGCCCGGATCAACTCGGCATCATCGCCCGCCAGCTGTACATCGAAATGCTCAAGGCCGGCTACACCTCGGTCGCCGAATTCCATTACGTGCACCATGACACCGACGGCGCACCCTACGCCGACCCGGCGGAGCTGGCCCTGCGCATCAGCCACGCCGCCAGCGCCGCCGGCATCGGCCTGACCCTGCTGCCGGTGCTCTACAGCCATTCCGGTTTTGGCGGCCAGGCGCCCAATGACGGGCAGCGCCGGTTCATCAACAGCACCGAAAACTACTTGAAGCTTCAGTCACGCTTGCAACCGATCCTGGCCGGGCAACCGGCCCAGGCCCTGGGCTTGTGCTTCCACTCGCTGCGCGCCGTGACACCCGGGCAGATCCAGGACGTGCTGGCCGCCAGCGACCGTGATTGCCCGGTGCACATCCACATCGCCGAGCAGCAGAAGGAGGTCGATGACTGCCTGAGCTGGAGCGGCGCCCGCCCGCTGCAATGGCTGTACGAAAACACCGAAGTCGACCAGCGCTGGTGCCTGGTTCATGCCACCCACGCCAACGCCCAGGAAGTCAGCCTCATGGCCAAGAGCCGGGCGATTGCCGGCCTGTGCCTGACCACCGAAGCCAACCTGGGGGACGGGATTTTCCCGGCCGTGGATTTCCTCACCCAGGGCGGGCGCCTGGGTATCGGCTCCGACAGCCATGTGTCCTTGAGCGTGGTCGAAGAATTGCGCTGGCTGGAATATGGCCAGCGCCTGCGTGACCAACGGCGCAACCGCTTGTATCGGGCGGATCAGCCGATGGTCGGCCGCACCTTGTTCGACGCGGCATTGGAAGGCGGCGCCCAGGCCCTGGGGCAACCGGTCGGCGCCCTCGACATCGGCAAGCGCGCCGACTGGCTGGTGCTCGATGGCAACGACCCGTACCTGGCCACGGCCAATGGCGACGGGATTCTCAATCGCTGGTTGTTTGCCGGCGGCGATCGTCAGGTGCGGGATGTGATGGTCGGTGGACGGTGGGTTGTGCGTGATGGGCGTCATGCCGGCGAAGAGGAAAGCGCTCGGGCGTTCACCCAGGTACTGCGCGAACTTCTAGACTGACGCGGATAAAAAATGTGGGAGCGAGCTTGCTCGCGATGAGGCCTTCACATTCAACACTGAGGTTGGCTGGAAGTCCGTCATCGCGAGCAAGCTCGCTCCCACATGGGTTCTCAGGAGCCGATCAATTCGAAGTCTTGGCCATCTGCCGATCCGACGCGCGCCAGATCAGTCGTGTCGTGTCATAGCCCTGCTGGCGCGCCTTGCTCAGCAGTTCCTCGCGCACGACGCTATTGACGGTCGGTGTGCGGGACAGCAGCCACATGTAGCGGCGGCTCGGGTCGCCGACGATGGCGGTCTTGTAGTCATCGCTGACGTACAGCACCCAGTATTGCCCTTTCGCCACGCCCGGCACGATCCGTGAAAACCAGTTGTCGAACTCGACCCAGAGCTTGTCGGTCTTGCCCGGCACCTGCGGCGTGGCCGTGCCCCTGGCCTCCTCCCACTGCCAGTCCGAGGTCAGGCAGCGATTGAGCACACCCACGTTGCCGTCTGGCTTGAGGATGTAGTGAGCTTCCGATTGCGCGCAATTGCGCTGGAAATACATGGGCAGACGGGCCAACTCATACCAGGTCCCTTGGTAACGCTTGAGGTTGACGCTGTTGACCGTCTTGGGCGCCAACGGATCTTCGCCAGAAGTGGCACAGCCGGCCAATACCAGGCCAGCCAAAAGCACAAAAACTAACCGCATCATTATTTTTCTCCCGCAGGCCTCTGGCCTCGGTTTACTTCAGGCCTTGGCCGGAAAACATCAACACTTTGTCACCGGCGTATTGCACGCTGATAAAGCTTTTCTGGTCGCCCCAGGTGCAGCTGGACATGCCGAGTGCGCCTGAACAATCGGTCGGTTTCCCCAGCAACGTTTCGACTTCGGCCTTGGGCATGCCAGCCGACAGTTTCGAATAGTTTTCCTGGTTGACCTTGCTGCATGCGGTCAACACGACGCACATAAACAGCAGAGCGATAGATCGCAGCGACATGGTGTAACTCCTGGAACGGAAGGGAGGTGGCAGGGTGCCAACCTGATCCTTAGAAGAGAAAACCCCTATCTGGTTCCCTGACACCCCCAGTATTTATTGGCTGTGCAGAGGTGTTTCATCGATGAGTCACCCGGTTTGTGACGCCGTCGTACCTTTCGTCGGGACTGAGGCCCTGGCGCCTGATGGGTCGGGCTTTGGCGCCGA
>NZ_JACNDD010000075.1:0-32292 GCF_017351395.1 Pseudomonas sp. FW305-28 | reverse complement strand
GACGGCCCACGTGCCAGAGCTGCAAAAAGATTTGCCCACCCTCGGCATGGACCGCGTCGGTCACCTGTTTCCAGCCGGTGATTTGCTCAGGGGTAAAAATCCCCGGCGTTCTCAGGTAACCCTTGCCCTGGGCCGACACCTGGGAGCCTTCGCTGATGATCAAGCCGGCGCTGGCGCGTTGGCTGTAGTACTCGGCCATCAGGGCCGTGGCCGCATCGCCTGTTCCTGCGCGGCTGCGGGTCATCGGCGCCATGATCATGCGGTTTTTCAGGGACAGCTTGCCGACCTGGGCGCGGGACAGCAGAAGGTCGAGACCGATGTTGGTCATGATGTTCACCTCTATGGGATTCGGACAGTGGATCAGGGTTGAGTCGAGGAGCGGCTAGGCCAGCCGACCCTCTTGCTGCAAAACGGTGCCGATGCGCTGGATTTCCTTCTCGCCTTTTTCCAGTGCGGCTTTGCTGGTGTGCACGGAGTAGTAGCCCATCACCAGGTCGTGGGGATGCTTGACCGCCGAACCGAGCACGAAGGAGGTCGCGCCCTGGGCAACGATGTCGATGGCTCCGCCGGATTCTTCGAACACCACCATTTCCCCGGCATTGACGTTGCCGCCAGCGTCGAGGCTGCCGTCGTTGACCGCCAGCCAGGCAACGGTGTGCCCAGCCGGTGGCGTATAGCGCCAGCGTTCCTGGTCTTTCAATTGCACAGCCAAGTAGTTCATGCCCGCCGGGGCTGCAACGCTGCTGCGAGCCGCGCCATGTTGGCCGAGCAACACCAGCGCCGGACCCTCCCGGCGGATAGCGGAGGGCGCCAGGTAGACACTGTGGGCCGGGGCATTCTCTTCATCGGCCGGCAGCGCGACCCAAAGCTGGAAGCCTTTGATCGGCGAGCCCTCCACTGGCCTGCCGTCATGCCATACGCCATTGCCTGCGTGCATCCATTCCATGCCGCCGGAGGGCAACACGCCCGATTGACCGGTGGTGTCTTCGTAAGTCACCTGGCCGTCGATCATGTAGGTCAGCGTGGCGATACCGGAGTGGGGGTGCATGCCGAAACCTTTTGGCATGACGTTGTCCGTGAAAGCGAAGAGGTCGAGAAACACAAAGGGCTTGCAGAGTTGGCCGAGGTCGCCCGGGCTCATGAGGCGCGTGATCGGCCCGTGGCGGTTGCCCCGGGTGCGGTGGACGATGGTACGCGGTGGCGCTGCGACGATGCTGTTCATGGATGACCTCGGATTCTTGAGCGTTGGTGGCCTCGATGCGAGAAGGATAAGTGCCTGGCAATAGATTGATTAGTCGATACAATCGGATTGAACTCATCCAAAAAATGAAGGAATCGCGACCTGATGCTCGATCTGAATGATGTCGCACTGTTTGTCCAGGTGGTGCGCAGCGGCAGCTTTGCCGAAGCAGCCAGGCGACTGGGCATGCCTTCCAATACCGTGAGCCGGCGGGTCCAGCAGTTGGAGGCGCAATTGGGGAAGCGACTGTTGCAACGCTCCACTCGCAAACTCACGCTGACTCAGGTGGGGCAGGGGTTCTATGAACGCTGCGTCAGCGCCGTGGATGGGCTGACCGAGGCGGGGCAGGAACTGATGAAGGGCAGCGATGAACCCAGTGGCCTGGTGCGTATCGCGGCGATGGCGGATTTCTTCGATTTTTTCCCGATGCAATGGGTGGCCGACTTTCTCGTCGCGCATCCTCGGGTGCAGCTTGATTTCGTGCTCAGCGATGCCAAAGTCGACCTGATTGCCGACCGCATCGACGTGGCCTTTCGCGGCGGTGCGCTACAGGACTCCGGGTATGTCGGGCGCCAACTCATCAAGAACGAAGGTGATGGGATGGTCGCCAGCCCCGCCTACATCGCCAAGCGCGGTGCGCCGAGTTCGCTGCAGGAGTTGGCTCACCACGACAGCGTGGCCTTTGCCCATCCCAGCGGCTTGAGTCACTGGCGGCTCATCGGCCCGGACGGCACCGAGGAAGAGGTGCAGGTTCCCAGCCGCTTCAACGCCAACACCGCTCAAGCGTTGCGCAAGGCTGCCGTGGCGGGCCTGGGCATCGCCGTGCTGCCCTCGGCGCTGAGCAGCGTGGACCTGGACGCTGGAAGGCTGGTACGTGTGTTGCCGCAGTACCAGCGTATTGGCTTCGGCCTCAATGTGCTCTATCCGAGCCGGCGCCAATTGCCGCTGGCGGTCTCGGCGTTCATTGCGTTGGTGATGGAAAAGCTGGAGCTCAAGGCGTTTCCGGCGCGGTTGAACTGAGCTGGCCATTACGATCCGAGTCTGTGCCCACCGTTTGATCCTGGTTCAGCGAAGTGCATCGCAGAATCCGCGAATCGCTTCGCAGGCCTGGCGCAAGGACGCATCATCCAGGGCGTAGGCAATGCGAATGTAAGGGCCAAGTCCGAACGCGCTGCCGTGTACCACTGCCACGTCTGCTTCATCGAGCAGCGCGTGAGCGACATCTTCATCGGTGTGCAGCACCCGTCCTCCGGATGAGGTCCGGCCGATCAAGCCGGCACAGGAGGCGAACGCATAGAAGGCGCCACCCGGGCTTGCGCAGGCAAGACCCGGCGTGGCATTCAGCAGCGCCACCATCAAGTCGCGACGACGCTGAAACACGGCACGGCTTTCGCGAATGAAGTCCTTGGGGCCGTCCAATGCAGCCAAGGCTGCTTGTTGGGAGATTGAGCTGGCGCCCGAAGTCTGCTGCCCTTGGAGTTTTTCCATGGCCTCCAGCAGCCAGCGTGGCCCGGTGGCAAACCCGATGCGCCAGCCCGTCATGGCATAGGCCTTGGAAACCCCGTTCATGGTCAGGGTGCGCGAAGCCAGCCGTGGTTCGACTTGGGCAAGGGTATAGAACACCTGATCATCGAAGATCAAATGCTCGTAGATGTCGTCCGCCAGGATCAGCACGTGAGGATGGGCCAGCAACACGTCGGCCAGGGCTTGCAGTTCTTCCCGGCTATACACCGCACCGGTCGGGTTGGACGGCGAGTTGAGGATCAACCAGCGGGTCTGCGGGGTGATCGCCGCATCCAGCGCGGCGGGCGTCAACTTGAAGCCGCTGTCGGCATCGCAGGTGACAATCCGGGACTCGCCGCCACAGAGCTGGACCATCTCCGGATAACTGACCCAATAGGGCGCCGGCACGATGACCTGATCCCCCTCGTCAAGGGTCGCGGCCAGGGCGTTGTAGATGACTTGCTTGCCACCGTTGCAGACCAGGGTGTCCTGCCAGGTGACGTCAAGGCCGTTTTCCTGGCGGAACTTGGCGGCCACGGCTTCACGCAGGGACCGTACGCCGGCGACCTGGGTGTAGCGGGTGTGACCCTGTCCGATGGCCTCGATCGCCGCCTCGCGAATGTGCTTGGGCGTATCGAAATCAGGCTCGCCGGCGCACAGCGAAATGATCTTCGCCCCCTGTGCGCGACGTTCGGCCACCCGGTCCATGATCCGATAGGTCGCCGAGGATTGCGCACGCGCCAGGCGCCGATTCAGTCGTTGGATGTCGACGCTCATGCGCGGGTTCTCCACTCGGTCAGGTTCATCAGTTCCAAGGTTGAGCGGCCTTCGGTCAACGCTTGCATCATCTGGGCTTCCTTGTTGGCGCGGGCTTCGCCTTCGGCCAGGGTTCGTGCGACATCCGCCTTGGGAATGATGATCACACCGTCTTCGTCGGCCACCACCAGGTCGCCTTGGGCAACATGGGCACCGTTGAAATTGAACGGCTGGCCCACCGACGGCGCGCTGGCCTTGACCGTGCCTTTGACCGAAATGCCGCGGGCAAACACCGGGAACCGGCGTCTTTTCAGCGCCGCGATGTCGCGCACGCCACCATCGATGACCAGACCGACCACGCCCGCTGTTTCAGCCGCCACGGTGAGCACTTCGCCCCAGTAGCCGGCGATGAAACTACCCGTGCCCACGACCAGCACGCTGCCACGGGGTACGCGTTCCATGGCCAGGTGCAGGGCCAGGTTGTCACCCGGCGAGCATTCCAGTGGGTAAGCGGGTGCAGCGATGAAGGCACCGTCCCAGACCGGGCGGATCGCGCTGTCGACCGCGCAGGGCTGGTGGCAGGCTTCATACAGGGTCGAGCTGCCCAAAACCTTGGCCCGGGCGTGAAAATCCTTGGGGAACAGGAGCGTGGTCATCAGACTTTCCTCTGCAGGCTGTGGTAGCCCAGTGCGGCGCGGGCTTCTTTCAAGGTCTTGCCTTGGGCGATCAGGGCACGGATGTCGGCTTCGACCGATTCGATCTGCCGGGCGCAGGCCGCCACTTCCGCGGCCCGGTCACGGGGGACGACCACCACGCCGTTGGCGTCGGCGACCACGATGTCACGGGCACAGACCCGGGCGGTGCCGATGGACACCGGCTGGTTCACCGACTGCACCTGCACGCGGTCCTTGCCGGTGCGCATGAAGCGGCCTTTGCTGAAGATCGGATAGCCGTCGCCCAGGGCCTTGTTCACGTCACGGCAGACACCGTCGATGACTGTGGCGGCGATCTGCCGCGAGCCTGCGTACTGGGTCATGATGTCGCCCCACACGGTGCAGTCGGTGCGGCCGCCATTGTCGATGACCACCACGTCGCCAGCAGCCACGTCTTCGATGAAGTCGCCCACCGTGCCCGGCGGAGTGCTGGCCGAGACGTATTGCACGGTAAATGCCGGCCCGACGATGACTTGGTTGTAGTTGTCCAGGGGCGCTACGCCGAGGCATTGGCCGGGCAGGCCGAGTTTATCCAGTGCGTCGGAGATGCCTGGGGTGTCCAGGCCTTCGAACAAGGCGACCAGGCTTTTATCTTCAAGGTTCATCAGGAGTGCTCCACGTGGATGGCTTCGAACTGGGTGTCATGCATCACTTCGGCGACCGAGCGACCGCTGCGCACCGCCTCGACCATGCCGTCCTGGCGGCGGGCGATGCGCTCGCCCAGGTCGAGCACCTTGTCGATGTGGGTCTGGGGAATGAAGACGGTCCCGCAGTTGTCGGCAATGACAAAGTCGTCTTCGCTGACATCGACGCCAGCGACGGGGATGGTCACTGCCGCGTCGATTTGAATGACGCGGTTGCGGGCACTGACCATGGTCACGCCGCGGCCAAACACCGGATAGCCAATGGCTTCGCTGCCGTCGATGTCGCGGCTGAAACCGTCGATCACCGTACCGCGCACCTGCTTGCCGACCGCGGCGTTGGCGAGAATGTCGCCCCAGCAAGAGACGCCTTCGATTCCACCTGCGATCACCAAGACGCGATCATCGCTGTCGATCTGCTCCACCACCGGGGTGATCAGATGGACCGTGGGGACGTTGTCGGATTTAGCGGCCAGCAGCACGGTGCTGGCGCGGCCGACGATCTTCGGGCAATTCCATAGTGGGCGCAGCCCAACGGTGGCTCCCGGCAACCCGAGGAAATCCAGGGCGTCGGACACCGTGTTGGTGTCCAGCGCCGCCAAGCGGTCCAGCAAACTCATAGCATTCATGGGCAAATCCCAAAGGTGGCGGAGGGGCCCAGTGTCGAGGAGGAAGTTTCATAGGTATATTACTGATCACGTAACCCACAGATACGCTGAACCTATGGATCGCCCATGATCAATTTCCGTTTGATTCGTCATCTCTGGCTGTTCCTGGCGGTTGCCGAGGAACAGAATTTCGGGCGCGCGGCCAAGCGCCTGGGCATGTCCCAGCCACCGCTGAGCGAGCAGATCCAAGTGCTTGAGCAGGCGCTCAAGGTCAAGTTGTTCGAGCGTTCACGACGTGGGGCGCAACTGACCCCCGTGGGGGCGGCGATCCTGCCGGCGGTGCGTAAATTCGCCGATCAACTGGAGCGCCTGGAACTGGCCGTGGAAGAAGCCGTGGCGGGGCAGTCGGGCATGCTGACCATCGGTGCGATCTCCACCGCCATGTTCGATGTGTTGCCAGGGTTGATCGAGCAACTGAAGGCCGAGCATCCGCACCTCACCGTGTCTGTCCGGGAGATCGACAGTGTCGAAGCCGTGCCGGCATTGGAAGCCGGAGACATCGACCTGGCCTTCGCCCGGCTGGACGGGGACCTGGGGCATTCGATCAGGTCATTGCCGTTGAGGGAAGATCGCCTGGTGGTGGCCTTGCCCAGCGATCATCCCCTGGCTTCGCGAACACGGGTCAGCCTGTCGAGCCTGTCCACCGAGCCCTTGGTGATGTTTTCCCGCAAGGTCAGCCCGGTGTACTTCGATAACCTGATCGCGACCTGCCGGGCCAGCGGCTTTTCGCCTCGGGTACTGCATGAAGTGCGCTCCGTGGCCTCGCAAATTGCCTTCGTCAGCTATGGCCAGGGCATTGCGCTGGTGCCGGCGTCGTTGAAGAAAATGGCGCCGCAGAACGTGGTGTTCCGACCACTCAGCCAGAAGCTCAACGTCGTGACCACCGCCGTGGCCTGGAATGCCGGACGGCTCAATCCGCTGGTGGAGGAGGTGGTGGCACGTTTGCAGGGGCGGGGACGAACAGAGGGTTGATCGATAGGTTTGGCATATCAAGGCAATCCCGAATCAGGAATTTACACAACCCTGGATTGCCCCGACATTGCGAGCCTGATTGCCGGCAATGCGTCCTGGCATACTCTGTTCACTCAAGGAATGACTCACGTGCCCCCAGTCGAAATGTTCTCTGAACTGAAACTCCCTCTGACCGTGGAGGGTGTTGCGCTGAACGTCGCCACTCTGCGGCGTGAGGGCGAGCGTGCCCCTATCCTGTTCCTGCATGGATTTGGTTCGACCAAGGAAGACTATGCCGACATCGTGCTGCACCCGGCATTCAATGGTCATCCGTTTGTCGCCTATGACGCACCGGGTTGCGGCGAAACCCAGTGCGCCGACCTTTCCCGGATCAGCATTGCGTTCCTGCTGGAAACGGCCTTGCAGGTACTGGCGCATTTCGACATCGAACGCTTCCATCTGGTGGGCCATTCCATGGGCGGGTTGACCGCACTGATGCTGGCCCATCACTTCCCTGGCCGGGTGCTCAGCTTTGTCGATATCGAAGGCAACGTGGCCCCGGAAGACTGTTTCCTCAGTCGACAGATCGTGGACTATCCGAGCGGCGATCCCGAGGCGTTTTTCACCGCCTTCATCGAGCGTGCCCGCCACGCGCCGGCCTACGCCAGTGGTCTTTATTCGGCGAGTCTCAGGCATAAGGTCCGCGCCGGTGCCGTGCCGGGGATTTTCCACTCCATGGTCGAACTCTCCGACAATGCCGACCTGATGGGCAAGTTTCTCGGCTTGCCGTGCCCGAGGATGTTCATGTTCGGCGAGCAGAATGCCTCGCTGTCCTACCTGTCGCACCTCCAGGCCGAAGGCATCCGGCTGGCGTCGATCGCCGATTGCGGGCATTTCCCGATGTACTCCAACCCCGTGGCGATGTGGCAACAGATCGCCGATTTCCAGGCCGGTGTCGTGGCGGAATAAGCCTGTTGTGTCGAACCTCGCCACAAAGGCATTCCTTCTCCAGGGTGTGGATGTCAGGGGTGGCGCCTACCGCGAGCATCGACCTTCTTGCCACACCGCTAAACCGCTTTTGTGGCGAGGGAGCTTGCTCCTGCTGGCTGCGCAGCAGCCTAAAAGCTGAACGCAATCAGCCTGAGAGATCTCGGTAACGGGTCTGGGGCCGCTGCGCAGCCCAGCGGGAGCAAGCTCCCTCGCCACAAAGGCATTCCCTCTCGCCACAGGTTTCGCATACCTCAGGTCCAAACAAGACTCGCCTTGTTCCCTTGGGCATCACGCCCGGGCAGTAGCCCATTTTTTTCCTTCCCAGCAACGACAAAAACCCTCGTTTCGCAAATCCCCGCCTGCCAACACAATCGCCTCGACACCTCATCCCGATAACCGCAACCGCAGAACAACAAGAAAACCGAACCCGAGGCGGCGCCATGCCGGCCTGAATCAAACCTAATGCCGGAAGTGCACAGACATGCCCGTTGAAACCCTACGCATCGATACGCTTGTTATAGGCGCCGGCCAGGCCGGCGTGGCCATGAGTGAGCACTTGAGCCGACAAGGCGTGCCTCATCTTGTCGTGGAGCGCAGCCGCATTGCCGAGGCCTGGCGCACGGCGCGTTGGGATTCGCTGGTGGCCAACGGGCCGGCCTGGCACGACCGCTTTCCGGGGTTGGAATTCGAAGGGCTCGACCCGGATGCCTTCGCGACGAAGGACCAGGTGGCCGATTACTTCGAAGCCTATGCCCGCCAGTTCAACGCACCGATCCGTACTGGCGTGGAGGTCCGGGGCGTCGAGCGCAATATCGGCCGTCCGGGCTTCACCGTGGAAACCTCCGACGGCCTGATTGAAGCGATCCACGTGGTCGTCGCCACCGGGCCCTTCCAGCGGCCGGTGATTCCACCGATTGCGCCGGACATGGCGACGGTCACCCAGCTTCACTCGGCTCAGTATCGCAACCCCGGGCAATTGCCCGAGGGGGCTGTGTTGGTGGTGGGCGCCGGGTCGTCGGGGGTGCAGATCGCCGATGAACTGCAGCGCGCCGGCAAGCAGGTCTATCTCTCGGTGGGGGCCCACGATCGTCCGCCCCGGGCCTATCGCAACCGCGATTTCTGCTGGTGGCTGGGCGTGCTGGGCGAGTGGGATGCGGAGGCGGTCCAGCCGGGCAAGGAGCACGTCACCATCGCGGTGAGCGGTGCCCGTGGTGGCCATACCGTGGATTTTCGCCGGTTGGCCCACGAGGGCATCACCCTGGTGGGGCTGACGAAATCGTTCAAGGGCAGCGTGGTGACCTTTGAACCGAATCTGGCCGAAAACATCGCCCGCGGCGACGAAAACTACCTGGCGCTGCTGGATGCCGCCGACGCCTACATCGCCCGCAACGGCTTGGACCTGCCGCCCGAACCTGAAGCTCGCCACCGGCTGCCTGATCCGCAATGCCTGACCCAACCGATTCTGGAACTGGACCTGGTCGCCGCCGGCGTGACCAGTGTCATCTGGGCCACCGGCTACTCGGTGGATTACAGCTGGCTGAAAGTCGATGCCCTCGGCGCCAATGGCAAGCCTCGGCATCAGCGTGGCGTTTCCAGTGAACCGGGCCTGTATTTCGTCGGCTTGCCCTGGCTGTCGCGACGGGGCTCGGCGTTCATCTGGGGTGTCTGGCATGACGCCCGGCATATTGCCGATCACATCGTGAAGCAACGCATTTACCTCGCCTATCAAGATGCTGCCCAGCGCCAGGCCCCGGCACTCGACAGCGATTCACACCGTTCGAAAACCAGTCTCACGGGAGTTCGTTGATGCCTACTCACACGCGTATTCGCATGTTCAATACCAAGGACACCTACCCGAACCAGACGCTGGACAACGACCTGTGCCAGGCCGTACGGGCCGGCAACACCGTCTATGTGCGCGGCCAGGTCGGCACCGATTTCGACGGCCAGTTGGTGGGCCTTGGCGATCCTCGTGCCCAGGCCGAGCAGGCCATGCGCAACGTCAAGCAATTGCTGGAAGAGGCCGGCAGCGACCTGAGCCACATCGTCAAGACCACGACGTACCTGATCGACCCGCGCTATCGCGAGCCGGTGTACCAGGAGGTCGGCAAGTGGCTCAAGGG
Source organism: Pseudomonas sp. FW305-28 (assembly GCF_017351395.1). Taxonomy (NCBI): domain Bacteria; kingdom Pseudomonadati; phylum Pseudomonadota; class Gammaproteobacteria; order Pseudomonadales; family Pseudomonadaceae; genus Pseudomonas; species Pseudomonas sp. FW305-28. Next base: position 22,707 of record NZ_JACNDD010000075.1, on the reverse strand, counting down.
CGTGTTTCCGATCTCCACCGGCTTGGTGGTCAGCGCCCTGGGCCAGCCGCAGTGGCTGATGGAAATCGACGTGATCGCGGTCATCCCCGAATAAGGAGTGCAGCATGACTTTTTCCATCGTCGGGCGCTGCGCCGAAACTGGCCAGTTGGGCATCGCCATCAGTTCCTCGAGCATTGCCGTCGGTGCCCGTTGCCCCTGGTTGCGCGCGGGCGTCGGCGCGGTGTCGAGCCAGAACATTACCCTGCCGGCCCTGGGCCCGCAGGTTCTCGATGAACTGGCGGGTGGCCTGGCGGCGCAAGCGGCACTGGAGCGGACCCTGGCGCGCAACGGCTACAGCCAATACCGGCAAGTGGCGGTGATCGATGCCGAGGGCCGCACGGCGATTTTCAGCGGCGAGCATACCCTGGGCACCCACAACGCCGTGGCCGGTGAGCAATGCGTGGCGGCCGGCAATCTGTTGGCCAACGCTGCGGTGATCGAGGCCATGGTCACGGCCTTCGAGCAGGGCGGTGGTTGTCTTGCGTCACGCTTGATGAGCGCGTTGCGGGCCGGGCAGGCGACGGGCGGGGAGGCCGGGGCGGTGCATTCGGCGGCGCTGTCGGTGGTCGATGACCTGACCTGGCCTATCGTCGATCTGCGGGTGGATTGGGCCGAGGAAAATCCCATCGGCGAGCTGGAAAAACTCTGGCTCGCCTATCAGCCGCAATTGCAGGATTACCTGACCCGCGCGCTCAACCCGACCCTGGCGCCGAGTTATGGAGTGCCGGGTGATGAGTGAGCTGCGCAGTCGCGCGCTGCTTGCCGAACTGGTGAGCTTTGCCACGGTCAGTCGCGATTCGAACCTGGCCTTGATCGAGTTCGTGCGCGACTACTTGCAAGGGCTGGGCGTGAACAGCGAGCTGGTCTATAACGCCGAGCGAACCAAGGCCAACCTGCTGGCGAGCATTGGCCCGGCGGTGCCCGGTGGCGTGGTGTTGTCCGGGCACACCGATGTGGTGCCGGTGGACGGGCAGGCCTGGACGGTCGATCCGTTCTGCCTGAGCGAGTTGGACGGCAAGCTGTTCGGGCGCGGCACGGCGGACATGAAGGGCTATCTGGCATCAGTGCTGGCAGCGGTGCCGACATTTCTCGCCAGCCCGCTTCGCCGCCCTGTGCACTTGGCGTTTTCCTATGACGAAGAGGTCGGTTGCCTGGGCGTGCGCAGTCTGCTGGAAGTGCTGCCTCAACGCGTCCCCCAGCCGGCGTTGTGCCTGATCGGCGAGCCCACCCAACTCCAACCGGTGTTGGGCCACAAGGGCAAGTTGGCGATGCGTTGCCACGTCAAAGGGGCGGCTTGCCATTCGGCCTACGCACCTTATGGCGTGAACGCCATCGAGCAGGCGGCGCGCTTGATTGGATGCCTGGGCGAGATTGGCGCAGACCTGGCCGACCCTGCGTTGCAGGACGCGCGCTTCGACCCGGCGTATTCGACGGTGCAGGTCGGGGTGATCCAGGGCGGGACGGCATTGAACATTGTCCCGGCCGATTGCCGTTTCGATTTTGAAGTGCGCGCCTTGCCGGATTTCAGCCCAGAGGCGGTTGTCGAGCAGTTGCAGGACTACGCCGAACAGGTGTTGTTGCCGTCGATGCGTGCGGTGCAAGGCGACACCGCGATCCGTTTTGAACAGTTGTCCGCCTACCCGGGCCTGGCGACTTCGCCTGACAGCGCCGCTGCGCGACTGATTGCCCGTCTGTGCGGCAGCGCCGCGTTCAGGACCGTCGCCTTTGGCACCGAAGGCGGCCTGTTCCATCAGGCCGGGGTGCCGACGGTGGTCTGTGGCCCCGGCAGCATGGACCAGGGGCACAAGCCCGACGAATACGTGAGCGTTGAACAAATGGCCGCCTGCGACCGCTTGATGGATCGGTTGGCGCGGCACCTCAGCGAATCCGACGACTTCTGAGCCAAGGAGTGTGCAGTGAACGATTTCAATGCTTGGAAAAACCGGGCCGCACAACTGCGCTTGAGAGATAGCGCGCTGATTGACGGCGAACCTCGGGAGGCTGCTGACGGAGCCCGGCTGGAGGTCATCAATCCCGCCAATGGACAACGGTTGGCGAATGTGACGGCCTGCGGCGAACAAGACATCGACCTCGCGGTGTCCAGCGCCCGCAAGGCTTTTGAACAAGGCCCTTGGGCGAGAATGGCACCCACTGAGCGCAAGGCCGTGCTGTTGCGTCTGTCGCAACTGATGCTGGCCCATCGCGAAGAGTTGGCGCTGCTGGATTCCCTGAGCATGGGTAAGCCAGTGATGGACGCCTGGAGTATCGATGTGCCGGGCGCCGCCCATGTGTTCGCCTGGTACGGTGAAAGCCTGGACAAAATCTACGATCAGGTCGCCCCTTCGGCGGCGAACGTCCTCGCCACCATTACCCGCGTTCCGCTGGGGGTGATCGCCGCGGTGGTGCCGTGGAATTTCCCTTTGGACATGGCCGCCTGGAAGCTCGCCCCGGCACTGGCCGCCGGCAACAGTGTGGTGCTCAAACCCGCCGAACAGTCGCCATTCTCGGCCCTGCGACTGGCCGAACTGGCCCTTGAGGCGGGACTGCCACCGGGTGTGCTCAATGTCGTACCAGGCCTGGGCGAGCAGGCGGGCCGGGCGCTGGGCCTGCACCCCGATGTCGATTCCCTGGTGTTCACCGGCTCTACCGAGGTCGGCAAATACTTCATGCAGTACTCGGCGCAATCGAACCTCAAGCAGGTCTGGCTGGAGTGCGGTGGCAAGAGTCCGAACCTGGTCTTCGCCGACTGCCAGGACCTGGATCTGGCGGCGCAAAAAGCGGCGTTCGGGATCTTCTTCAACCAGGGGGAAGTGTGTTCGGCCAATTCAAGGCTGCTGGTGCAGCGTTCGATTCACGATGAATTCGTCGAGCGTCTGATCGCCCAGGCGCGGTTGTGGCAGCCGGGCAACCCACTGGATCCCTCGAGTCGCGCCGGGGCCATCGTCGATATCCGCCAGGCCGCACGGATCATGCAGTACATCCAGCAGGCCCAGGCCGAAGGCGCGAGGCTGGTCTGCGGTGGCCGGCAGTTGAGCATTGATGGCTCCAGCAATTTCATTGAGCCGACGATTTTCACCCACGTGCACCCCAGTATGCAGTTGACCCGGGAAGAGGTGTTCGGGCCGGTATTGGCGATCAGTGCATTCGAGGATGAGGAGCAAGCCATCGCCATGGCCAATGAGCACATCTATGGGCTGGCGGCATCACTGTGGACCGATGACCTGAACCGTGCCCACCGCGTGGCGCGACGCCTGAATGCCGGCACGGTCTCGGTCAATACCGTGGATGCGTTGGACGTCACCGTGCCCTTCGGGGGGGGCAAACAGTCGGGCTTCGGGCGCGACCTGTCACTGCATTCGTTCGACAAATACACGCAACTCAAAACCACCTGGATTCAGCTGCGCAGCTGACGGCCACAGCAGGGTCTTCACCCGCAATCGATTTGTTCTCCCTAAAAAAAGAAAACGGAGCAACCGATGGACAGTTCCTCAAGCGTGCCGCTTCAAAACGTGACTCCCGCTGTGACTGGTCCACGCCGACGCCTGGGCTTGAGTGCTCTGTTGGCGGTGGCCGTGGGCCTCGTCGTTTCCCAGGGCGTCATGGTGCTGATGCTGCAAGGCGCCGGGATCGCCGGCATGGGTTTCGTCATACCGCTGGCCCTGGCCTGGCTGTTGGCCCTGAGCTACGCCTGTTCCTTCTCCGAACTGGCATTGATGATCCCTCGCGCCGGCAGCCTGAGCAGCTACACCGAAGTCGCCATCGGCCAGTTCCCGGCGATCCTGGCGACATTCTCCGGTTATGTGGTGGTGGCGATGTTCGCCTTGTCGGCGGAGTTGTTGCTGATGGAGTTCATCATCGAGAAGGTCTATCCCCACTCGATGCCGCCGCTCAGCGTGGCCCTGGGCGTGCTCTGCCTGTTCACTGCGCTCAATCTGTTCAATATCGATATTTTCTCGCGTCTGCAAACCGTGTTGGCCTTGGTGATGACCGTCATGTTGCTGACGATGGGCCTGGGCGCCCTGACAAGCGATGGGGCCAGCAGTGTCTCGACGCTGGTGACGACCTCCGGCTGGAACCCCATGGGGCTGGGTGTGATCGCGCTGGCGGCAATGGCCGTGTGGGGGTTCGTAGGCGCGGAGTTCGTTTGCCCACTGGTGGAGGAAACGCGGCGTCCGGAGCGCAACATTCCGGCTTCGATGATGATCGGGCTGACGGTGATCTTCGCCATCATTTGCCTCTATTGCCTGGGGGCCTTGCTCACCGTTCCCCAGGCAGATCTGGCCAGCGATGGGCTGCCGCATTATTTGTTCGCCACCACGGTGTTCGGCGAGGCGGGGCAGGCGCTCCTGGTGACGGCGGCCATCACTGCAACGTGCAGCACGCTCAACAGTTCGCTCGCCGCCATCCCGCGCATGTTGCAGGGCATGGCCCGCAGCGGCCAGGCATTTGGGATATTCCGGCGCGAGGGTAAACGCAGCGGTGCGCCTTGGGTCGCGGTGCTGTTCGTGGCCCTGGTCACCGGCCTGCCGCTGCTGTTGATGCACGACAATCCTGATGCCATCAACCTTCTGTTATTGGCCGCGGCACTAGCCTGGTTGCTGGCCTACATCATCACTCACATCAACGTGATCGCCCTGCGTCGGCGTTACCCGCATGTGCACCGGCCGTTCCGCACGCCGTTCTACCCGTTGCCCCAAGTGTTTGGTATCGCCGGCATGCTCTTTGCCATATGGCATGTGTCCCCCAGCCCTGAAATGACCTTTCCGATCTTCGCCAGCGCCGGCGCGGTACTGGGCATCGTTTCGCTGATTGCGGTGGTTTGGGTCAAATGCGTGATGGGCAAATCGCTGTTCAAGCCCGAGCCGCTGGCACCCGTCCAGGCCACCCCTACCAACAAGCTCAACAAACAAGGAGATCTGCAATGAACGCATCACCCAAGCCAACCCGCAGCACCCGCGAATACCAGGCGCTGGACGCGGCGCACCATATCCATGCGTTTCTCGACCAGAAGGCGCTCAATGCAGAGGGACCTCGGGTGATCGTTCGCGGCGAGGGCTTGGCGTTGTGGGATAACGACGGCAAGCGTTACCTGGATGGTATGTCCGGCCTGTGGTGCACGAACCTGGGTTACGGCCGCCAGGACCTGGCTGCCGCGGCCAGTCGTCAGTTGGAACAGCTGCCGTACTACAACATGTTTTTCCACACCACTCACCCGGCCGTGGTGGAGCTGTCCGAGCTGCTGTTCAGCCTGTTGCCGGATCACTACAGCCACGCCATCTACACCAACTCCGGCTCCGAGGCCAACGAGGTGCTGATTCGCACCGCGCGCCGTTACTGGCAGATCCTCGGCAAGCCGCAGAAGAAAATCATGATCGGTCGCTGGAATGGCTACCATGGTTCGACCCTGGGGGCCTCGGCCCTGGGTGGCATGAAGTTCATGCATGAAATGGGCGGGATCATTCCTGACGTGGCGCACATCGATGAGCCTTATTGGTTCGCCCACGAAGGAAACCTGAAGCCTGCCGAGTTCGGCCTGCGCGCCGCTCGGCAGTTGGAGGAAAAAATTCTCGAGCTGGGGGCGGACAATGTCGCGGCGTTCGTCGCCGAACCGTTCCAGGGCGCCGGCGGCATGATCTTCCCGCCCGAGAGCTACTGGCCGGAAATCCAGCGCATCTGCCGCCAGTACGACGTGCTGCTGTGCGCCGACGAAGTCATCGGCGGCTTCGGTCGTACCGGGGAATGGTTTGCCCACGAGTATTTCGGCTTCGAGCCCGACACCCTGTCCATCGCCAAGGGCCTGACCAGCGGCTACATCCCCATGGGGGGCCTGGTCCTGTCCAAACGCATGGCTGAGGTGTTGGTGGAACAGGGCGGTGTGTTCGCCCATGGCCTGACCTACTCCGGACATCCGGTGGCGGCGGCGGTGGCGGTCGCCAACCTCAAGGCGTTGCGTGACGAGGGCATTGTCACCCAAGTCAAGGAGGACACCGGGCCGTACCTGCAGCGTTGCCTGCGAGAAACCTTCGAAGGTCATCCTCTGATTGGCGAGATTCAGGGTGCCGGGCTGGTGGCCGCCCTGCAACTGGCCGAGGACAAGGACAGCCGCAAACGCTTTGCCAATGAGAACGAAATGGCTTGGCAATGCCGCACCTTTGGTTTTGAGGAAGGCCTGATCATCCGCTCTACCCTGGGCCGGATGATCATGGCTCCGGCGTTGGTCGCCAGCCACGCCGACATCAACGAACTGGTCGACAAGACCCGTATTGCTGTAGATCGCACCGCCCGCGCTTACGGTCGCCTCTGAGTCCCGTCGCCGGCTCGTGCGGGCGAGTCGGCCTTTCGAGGAACCGCTCCATGTCCAGATCCTTGCGTTGCAATATTGCGTGTGCCCTGGCGTTGTTGAGTACCAGTGCTATCGCCGCGCCTCAAAGCCTGACCGTGATTTCCTTCGGCGGCGCCACCAAGCAGGCCCAGGACAAGGCCTACTTCCAACCTTTCAATGCCAGCGGTGCGGGAAACATCGTGGCCGGCGAATACAACGGTGAGTTGTCGAAGATCAAGGCCATGGTCGCAGCCGGCCATACCAGCTGGGACGTGGTCGAAGTGGAGAGCCCCGAGCTGTTGCGTGGTTGTGAAGAGGGGCTGTTCGAGAAGCTTGACCTGGGGCGCCTGGGCGACCCGGCGAACTATGTGCCGGGAGCGCTCAATGAGTGTGGGGTCGCCACCTACGTGTGGTCGATGGTCCTGGCCTATGACCAGAGCAAGCTCGCCAAGGCACCCAAGTCCTGGGCGGATTTCTGGAACGTTGCCGAGTACCCGGGCAAGCGCGGCCTGCGCAAGGGTGCCAAGTACACCTTGGAAATCGCGTTGCTAGCCGATGGGGTCAAGGCGCAAGACTTGTACAAGGTGTTGAACACGCCCGAAGGTGTGTCCCGGGCCTTCGCCAAACTCGACCAGATCAAGACGAATATCCAGTGGTGGGAGGCCGGCGCGCAACCGGCGCAGTGGCTGGTGGCGGGGGATGTGGCGATGAGCGCCGCCTACAACGGCCGCATCGCTTCGGCGCAAAAGGAAGGCATGAAGCTGAGCATTGTCTGGCCGCAGAGCCTCTACGACCCGGAGTACTGGGCGGTGGTCAAGGGCACGCCGAACAAGGCCCTGGCCGAGCAGTTCATTGCCTTTGCCAGCCAGCCGCAGACCCAGAAAGTGTTTTCGGAAAACATCCCTTATGGGCCGGTGCACCGCAAGACACTGGCGCTGTTGCCGACGGCGGTACAGGAACAGTTGCCCACCGCCGAGGCCAACCTGGCTGAAGCCCAAGCCGTGGACGCGGAGTTCTGGGTCGACCATGGCGAGGAACTGGAACAACGCTTCAACGCCTGGGCCGCTCGCTAGACATATCCCTTGTGGCGAGGGAGCTTTCTCCCTCGCCACGGGGTTGGTGTTTTACTTACAGGCCGGGGCGGGCAGTTGTGCCTGGCCTGCCGTGGCTCAAGGCAGCCATTGCTTGAACTGTTCCTTGCAATAGTCGACAAACAACTGCGCCGGTTTGGTGAGGTGCGCGCGCTTGAGCCAGCCTGCCACCAGTGCCGAACCGGTCACGTCCTCGGCGATGTCGACGCATACCAGGTGTTGCCCATCGTAGGTGCAGGTGGAGTGCGGGCGGGTCACCAATACGGCAAAACCAAAGGACTGGCCGACCATGCCCCGCACCATCTCGATGGACGGCGAGCTGAAGACAATGTTGGGCGTCAGGCCCAGCTCCTCGAAGATGCTCACGAAATAGGTGCGACTGGGCTGCACGTCCAGCAGGATCATCGGCTCGAGGGCCAGGTCGCGCAGCGACACCTGGGCCTGGTCGGCGAAGCGATGCCCCGCCGGCAACAACGCGTAGGGGCGTTGCGGCGCCGTCAGTGCTTCGGTCTCGATGGTACTGTCGAGGTCGTGTTCATAGAAAATCGCCAGGTCGAAACGCCCTCCCGTGAGGCCTTGCACCAGCTCCTGTTGCTCGCCATCCTGCACGCGGATTTCCACCCCCGGGAAGCGCTCGCGAAAGCCCGCGATCAGCCGCGGCAGGTAGAGCGGGGCGACGGTTTCGAAGCAGCCGATGTCGATCTGCCCGCTGACCACATCGTTATCGGCCAGCGCGTTCTGCTCGAACTCCCGGGCCATGCGCAACAGCTCCTGGGCCTTGCGATAGAAGCGCGCACCGCCGGGCGTCAGCGATACCCCCTGGGCGTGATGCCGAATGAGCAATTGCACACCGAAACTGTCTTCCAAGCCCTTGATGGCGGAGGCGATCGACGGCTGGGCGATGTACAGCTTGCGGGAGGCTTCGGCGACGCTGCCACATTCGACGGTGGTGACGAAGTACTTCAGCTGACGCAAGGAATAGGACGCCACGGCACACCTCGATCCGGATGATTTCTGCCTACCTTACCTTGTGCACGGAGGGTGGTGGGCGGGCATTGATACGGATTTTGCTGGGCAGTGACGATATTCAGGCTGGCTTGGTGAAGAGCGCCGGAAAAAAACGCCTGCCCAAGGATCGTTGGCAGGCGTCTGGGAAAGACCGGCGCAGAAAGGAGGGACTGGCCGGGGGCGGAAACGGCTTTCAGGCTACCGGGATCAACGGGTCGGCGGCAGCCAGGGCGGTTGCGCGATCAGCCGCGGGCGGGTAGATCCACACTGTGTTGATCTGGGTCTTGAGCTCCTTGGCTTCCTGCCCGACCAACTTGAGCTGGCGATCCCAGCCTTCGGTGTACACCGCGCCCCAGGCACCCAGGTCCAGGCAGGTCACATACTTGGGTTGGCTGTAGGCCATTGGCGCCACGCCCAGCAAGTCGGCCGCGACGTTGTTGCCGGCATAGCGGCCCAGGGCGATGGCGTGCTGGCAGGACATCGCCGCATAGTTGCCCAGCGTGTCGGTGGCGGCGTAGGCCACGTCACCGCTGGCGAATATGTCGTTCTGGCCCAGGACTTTCAGGTTGGCATCGACGTGCAGGCGCCCCTGGCGATCGCGGGTAGCGGGTACCTGCTGGGTCAACGGACTGGCGCGGAACCCCACGGTCCAGATCACGGTATGGGACTCGATACGCTGGCCGCTCGACAGGGTGACGCCACCGGCATCCACCGATTCGACCGAGGCGTTGAGAATCCACTCGATACCCAGGTGTTCGGACGCTTCGACAATGGATGGGCTTATGCCGTCGCCCAACGCTGCACCAATCTGCGGCCCGCGATCCACCACGATAACCCGGATGTCCGCATCCTCGCCGAGGACGGCGCGCAGGCGTGCGGGCATTTCGGTGGCGGTTTCGATCCCGGTAAAGCCGCCACCGGCCACCACCACGGTGTTGCGGGCCGGGCTGTCCGGCAGATTTTTCAGCGACTTGATATGGGCTTCGAGACGGCTTGCCTGTTCGATTTCATCAACGTCGAAGGCATGCTCCATCATGCCCTCAAGGTCGGGGCGAACCAGTTGGCTGCCCGCCGCGAGCACCAGGCGGTCATAGCCCAGGGTGCCCTGGGTACCGAACGCATCCACGTAGCCCACCCGTTTGTTGTCGACATCGATACTGCTCGCCGAGCCTTGTACGAAGTTCACGCCCACTGCGTCGAACAGACTGCCCAGCGGCGCAGCCATGGTATGGACGTCCGGCTCGTAGAAACGAGGACGAATGCGCAGTTCAGCCTGGGGGGCCAGGACGCTGATCTGCACGTCATGACGATCGTGTTGGTCCAGCAGCCGGGCCGCGCTCAATGCGCTCCAGACCCCGCCGAAACCTGCGCCAACAACCAGAATATGTTGTTTCATGATGAGCTCCCGAAGACAAAATCGATACGTTGAATTGTTTAACTGTTTCAGCGTGACCGTGTCGCGAAGTACTCCAAAAGCGCCTGGCTGCAATGAGTTGCCATCGAGCACATTCAGTTTCGGTTCGCTGTAGGGAAGCTTATTGGCAGGACCTGTGTTTGACACTTCTACATAAGGTCATCGCGCCTATGCCTGGGTAGGGGAGATCTATACGAAGGTATGAGGGCGCGACGCAGTCAAGCAGACCGGGCAAGTACCGATTCGATGCAGGCGATCAATTCGGCGCAGTCGAAGGGTTTCGGGAAAAACGCCACCGGCTCGGGCGTACCGGCGCTGATACGGGGGGGCACGCCAGGGTATCCGGTGATGAAGATGATCGGGGGATGAATGCCCAGGGTCGATAGTCGATCGTACATCTGAATGCCCGTCATGCCAGGCATTTGAATATCCGATATCAGGCACGCCGTGTTTTCAAGTTCGCAGGAAGATAAAAAATCCAAGGCGCTGGCATATGTTTTAACCCGATATCCGTGGGAGCGTAACAAACCATCCAATGCAATTCGAACTGACTCATCGTCATCAATGATTGAAATGATTGCAGTGCTGGACATGTCGATACCTGGAGTTTGATATCAGGTAGCCATAAAGGCGCCCGTGTCACTGCAAGATACGCTGTCCAATGGCCCCGCCAAGTATACGTGTGTATGAACTTTCCACCGTGTCGCGGGGCAACGACAGGGAGGGAACCTCACCGGAATGCTTAAATCGCTGCCCGCAGTTCACGTGGCGACAGGCCATAGTGTGAGCGAAAGCGCACCGCAAAACGTGAGGCCGAGGCGTAACCGCAGGCACCGGCAATTTCACCGATGGGACGAGACGTTGTTTGCAACCATTGCAACGCTGTCGCCAGTCGAACGCCTTCCAGAATGCTCCGGAAACTGTCCCCCTCATTCGCCAGTTGGCGGCGCAACGTCGACTCACCCAGGTTAAGTTGCTGGGCAACGCTCGCCACCGTCCAGTCTCTCTCCGGGCTGCCCATCACCATCTGCTGCACACGTTCGCAAATTGGATCGTTGCGCCCCATCAGCAGGGGGCCGATCTGGCCACCAAGGCACAGGCTCAGAAGAACCGCTTCCCCATAGAGCGTGCGTAACGCGTCCGGCGCGTTCCCATTGATAGAGGCCAGCAGCTGATTCCATGCCTGTGTTGTGTGCTTGTCCAGAGGGACGCATAGATCGGTCTTCAGTGCACCGCGACGGCTCATGATCTGTTGGCTGTATCGGCTGCTGAAGTTACGCAGTGTCGAGAGGGGAAAGGTGACCGCATCGGCGATGTAGTGACCGTGAGGGCCAGGGAAGTTCGAGATGCCAAGCTCGCGTCCGGCCGGCATCAGAATCAGATGTTGCGGCCCCGCGCGCATCTCCCGGTCATCCCATTGCAACAGTTTTTCCCCCTGTCGCACTCGACACAGGGTGGTCACGAACACCGGTACCCTTGATAAGGTCAGGGGCTGTCGCGCCTGTATGACACACGCATCGATAATGTTTTCCCGGTGCTGTATGCCGTCACAAGGGCGCATCGTTTTTAACGTCCGTAAGTTGAAGTGATCGTCGCTTTGGCCAGGACGTTGGCATTGAGCATGTACCCAACCAAGGCGCCACTGGCCTCGCCGTCGAGTGGTAGCTTATCGACTTTCAATGCCCATACGGTGAATTGATAGCGATGGGGTTTATCCCCTACAGGTGGGCAAGCCCCGCCAAATCCTGGCTGGCCATAATCGGTTCACCCTTGTACGGCACCGGCAGGCAGGTTCGCTCCCACTCCGCTTGGCAAGCTATGGGTAGAAGTGGGTAAGTTAACCACCGTCCAATGCCACCAACCGCTACCCGTCGGGGCATCGGGATCATAGACCGTGATCGCGTAGCTTTTAGTCCCGGCGGGAGCGTTTTTCCAGGAAAGCTCAGGGGACGTGTTGCCACCTTCGCAACCGAAGCCTTGGAACACTTCGCGACTGGTCAGCGGACGGTTGTCAGCAATATCCCGGCTGGTCAGTGAGAAGTCGGCAGCGTATCCACTGAATGCTACGGCCATGGTGAGTGCAGGCAGGATTGACCTGATTTTCATCGTGATTCCATTTGGGGCTTGAAGTGAAGCTCGAGTCTAGGATGAACGAAGAGTGGTTACTGTGCCGAAACGCTCGGCCAAAGTGCCGAAATGCTCGATTGACTATCGGCCTGTGTCAGCCAGGCGCCATTCCAGCACCTGGGCCATGCGCACCAGATCGGCAAACGAGTGTGCGCACATCTTGCGCATGGCCTGGCCACGGTGAATCTTGACCGTGATTTCACTCAAGCCCAGTTCCCCGGCGATCTGCTTGTTCATCAGGCCTGACACCGCCAGCGCCATGACCTGCCGCTCCCGGGGCGTCAAGGTGGTGTAGCGGTCAAGCACTTGCTGATGGCCGCGTTCGGCGTCGCGCCGCTGGCGGTCCTGGTGATGGGCGGCGGTCACGGCGTCGATCAGGTCTTGTTCGCGGAACGGTTTGGCGAGGAAGTCCACGGCACCGGCCTTCATCGCCCGCACGGTCATGGCGATGTCACCGTGACCGGTCATGAACACAATCGGCAGTTGAACGTTGGCTGCGGCCAGCTCCCGTTGGCAATCCAGGCCGCTGGTGCCTTGTAGCCGTACATCCAGGACCAGGCAACTGGGCTGCTCGGGCCTGGGATGGTTCATGAACTGCGCGACCGAACCGAACAGATGGACCTGCAAGCCGATGGAACGCAGCAGGCTGCCGAGGGATTGGCACAGCGGTGCGTCGTCATCAACGATATAGACGATGGGGGCGTTGTCGATGATCGGGCTTGAGGGCGGTATGGAGGTCATTGCCCGCTCCCCGACAGAGCGGTGCCCGTGAGCCGCGGCAGCGCGAACCTGAACGAGGTGCCTTGGCCGACCTCGCTGGTTGCCCAGATCCTGCCGGCATGGAAGTCGATGATGGACCGGCAGATGGAAAGGCCCATGCCCAGGCCGTTTTCCTTGGTGGTGAAAAACGCATTGAACAAGGACGGCAGGATCTCGGGGGCAATGCCGGTTCCGTGGTCAGTCACCTCCAGCAGCACTTCGTCATTCTCGGTCCAGGTGCGTATGCGCAGGGTTCGTGCGTGTACCTTGACCCCGTCCATGGCGTGACAGGCATTGATGATCAGGTTGATGATCACTTGCTGCAGTTGCACCCGGTCTGCGCTGACCTGGCCCTCGGTCGCTGCCAGCTCCACCTTGGCCCGGACTTTATGATGAGCCAGTTGCTGCTGGACCAGGTTCAGGGTCTCGCGGACGATGTCGTCCAGTCGCTCGGGCTGGCGCAACGGGTCGCACTTGCGCGACAGCGCCCTGATACCGCTGATGACCTCGCTGGCGCGACAGCCGTTGGCGACGATCCGGTCGAGGCAATCCAGGGCTTCCCCGAGATCGGGTTGCGGGCGTTTGAGCCAGCGGCGACAGGCCTCGCCGCTGCTGGTGATGGCCGTCAGTGGCTGGTTGACCTCGTGGGCAATGGACGCGGCCATTTCCCCCAGGGAGGTCAAGCGAGTGACGTGGGCCAGTTGGCTCTGGGCGCGAAACAACGCTTCTTCGGCCTGCTTGCTGGCAGTCACGTCCATGAGTGCGCCGAGATACTGGAAACGGCCATGCTGGACGAGCAGGGGGCTGGCGATCATATGGATGTGCTTGATGCGACCATCAGGCATCAGCAGCCGCAGCTTGACCTCGATCTGCGGTTCGCCAGCGGTGGCCTGTTGGAAAATCCCGCGTGCCAACTCCAGGTCTTCAGGATGGATGCGCTCCAGCATCATCGACACCGTTGGCGTCTTGCTGGGCGGGTACTCGAAAATCCGTGCCGACTCCTCCGACCAGGACAACGCTTGTCGATCACCGCGAAAGCCCATGCTGCCGGTCTGGCTCAGACGCTGGGCGCCGGTCAGGTAAGCCTCGTTGCGCCGCAGGCTGTCGGAAGCCTGCTTGCTGCGCAGGGCCAGGAAAGCAATGGCGGACAGTGCGGTCAGGCAGCGGAAGAAGCCGGTGGTCGATTCCCAGCGGTGATAGCCGCCGTTGTACAAGAACATCGCGGTGAGCAAGCCCATGCACATCAGCGCGACGGTGATCACCAGATTGATGGAGAACAGGTTGGCCGCCATCAACAACAAGGTGATGTACAGCAGGGTCGGCGCCAGGTCGGAATGGGTTTCGGAGTTGATGATGACAATGCCGCAGGCCACCACCAGGCCCACCGCCCAGCCGAGGGCGTTGACCAGTGGGTGGGTGCTGATTCCCATCGACGGCAAAGGCCCGCTCTGGCTTGGGCTGTATCGAAGGCTGTCATAGACGTTCTTGAGCATCGCGGAGGGTAGGGGCACGCTGGCAGACCTTTGGTTTTTTACGTGGTCTCGCTCTGGGATGTCGGGGCGACAGAGCATCGGTTCGTATCTTAGAAGCGCCGCTTTGCCTGAGGTAGGACATAAAACCCTGAAATCCCGCCAAGCCGTGCCAAGCAGAGGGGGTCGCTGCGCAGCCCGGCGGGAGCAAGCTCCCTCGCCACAAAGGCGGTGTTTGCCTGGGCCTGGATATATACCGAAGTATCGATGACGTTGCCCAAAGGGTGAGTCGAGTGTCCCCACGTACAACAGACCTGGCGCGCCTCGGGGATTACGCTTTCAACACCTCGTCGCCGCAGGCCTTGATGGAGGACGCAGGCGATGTTCTTGTCCACTCCCGACTCAATGGCCTGGCGCCTGAGGCGACGACTATGATGAACAGAAATGACCTGCGTCGTGCTGACATCAATCTGCTGGTGGTCTTCGAAACCATGATGCACGAGCGAAACGTGACCCGTGTCAGCGAAAAGCTGTTTCTCGGCCAGCCAACGATCAGCAGTGCCCTGGCGCGCTTGCGGTTGATGTTCGATGATCCCTTGTTCATCCGTTCGGGGCGGTTGATGGAACCGACCTCCCGGGCGCGGGAAATCTTCTCCAATCTGTCACCGGCCCTGGACGGCATCGCCGCCGCCTTGAGCCGCTGCCAGGCGTTCGAGCCGGCCACCAGCGAGGCGACCTTCCATATCGGCCTTTGCGATGACGTCGAGTACGCCCTGCTGCCGGAGCTGTTGCGACGCCTGCGGGTCGAGGCCCCGGGCACCACCTTGGTGGTGCGCCGGACCGATCAATGGCAGGTCTCCCAACTGTTGGCCAGTGGCGAGATTTCCCTGGGCATCAGCCCGACGCTGGAGTTGCCGGCCAATGCCCGGCGCAAGACCCTGCGGCCGATTCGACCGATGTTGTTGCGCGCCGATTCGCAGCCCGGCGAGCTGACCCTGGACGAATTCTGCCGTCGGCCCCATGCCGTCGTGTCGTCCATGGGCAATGTCATCGATGATTCGGACCGCGCGTTATGCCTGATGGGCCGACAGCGCCGGGTGGTGTTGACCGTGCCGCAGTTCAGCGCCTTGCCCGTGCTGTTGGCCCAGAGCGACATGATTGCCATCGTGCCGGATTACGTTGCCCAGGCGATGGCCGGGGTGACCGGCATGCGGGCGCAAGCGGCCCCGATCTGCTTGCCCCGGCACGAGCTTTCCATGGTCTGGCGCGGCGCTTCGCACAATGATCCGGGGGAGCGTTGGTTGCGTTCCCGTTGCTGCGCGCTGCTGGCCGAACAGGCCGACCCTCAGGAGCAATCCAGGCGAGTGGCCTGACGGACAGTTGCGCAAGGGTTTCGCACTCAGCGAGAAAACCGGCTGCGGTACTCCCGGGGGGATATCGAGAGATGGCGCTGAAACGTGTGGCGCATTCGTTCTTCGTCACCGAAACCGCAGGATCGGGCGATCTGGTCGATGTTGCGCGGGGAGTCTTCGAGCATTCGACGCGCCGCTTCAAGGCGGAACATCTCGATGGCTTTGGCCGGGGTTCGGCCGGTCTGGCGTTTATAGACCCGGGCAAAATTGCGCGGGCTCATCCTGGCCTGGCGGGCCAGCCGTTCGACGGTGAGGTTGTTGTCGTCCAGGTGCTCGGAAATCCACACGTGCAGTTCATCGAAGCCGGCGCTCTCTTGCATCTGCAATTGCAACAGTTGGCTGAACTGCGCCTGCCCGCCGGGGCGCTTGAGAAACACCACCAGCTCACGGGCCACCTGCAAGGCCACATCGCGACCACAGTCGGCTTCGACCAATGCCAGGGCCATGTCGATGCCGGCGCTGACACCGGCCGAGGTCCACACGTTGCCCTGCTGGATGAAGATCGCATCGAGGTCCACCTCAACCGCTGGGAAACCGCTCTTGAGCATCTCGCACATGGCCCAATGGGTGGCGGCCCGGCGTCCGTCCAGCAAGCCGGCCTGGGCCATGAGGAAGGTGCCGCTGCACACCGATGCCGTGCGCCTGGCCTGGACCGAGGCCTTGCGCAGCCAGTGCACCAGGTCGACACAGTCGATCATCGCCTGCCGAATGTCCGGTGCGCCGGGGACGATCAGCGTGTCGATGAGCGTCCCGTCGAGCTCATGCAGGGCACGGGTATCCACGACCAGGCCTTCGGCGCTTTGCATCAACCCGCCAGCCAGGCTCGCGGTGTGCATGGCGTAGCCGGGCAGGCCGCGTTCGGTCATGGCTTTGGTGGCGGCCCAGAACACGGTCTGGGCCCCGGTCAGGTCCAGCAAACCCATCTGCGGGTAGGCCAGGAATACCAGGGTGCGCGGTTGGGAAACGGACTCGGCGGCGATGCCGATATCCAGGCTCATCTCGTTCATGTTCGCTTCGCGCAGGTGTTCGTCAGGGGAGGTCTGCAAGGTTATCAAGGGAACGTGCCGGTGAGGGCGATTTCATGGGCTTGGATGCCGAACATTTAGGTGCTATTGATATGCTATTAAGGTATTTAAATTAATATTCTTATAGCTTTAAAGTCGTGGCCTTCAGTCTTTCACCTACTGTGAGGTTCAACAGGCCATGGCTTTCAAGCGTTCTGCGCGCACCTTGTTGGTTTCCCTGGCGGCCACTGCGCTGCTCAATCCCTTGGCCCACGCCGAGGGCAAGATCAGCATCGCCCAGCAATTCGGTATCGGCTACCTGATCCTGGATGTGGTGCGTGACCAGCAGCTCATCGAGAAGCATGGCAAGGCCCAGGGCCTGGATATCAAAGTGGACTGGAACAGCATCTCCGGCGCGACGGCGATGAACGAGGCCTTGCTGACCGGCGCCCTGGATGTGGTGTCGGCGGGCGTTCCGCCGATGCTGACGATCTGGGATCGGACCCGTGGCAAGCAGAACGTCAAGGCCATCGCCTCGCTGGGGTCGATGCCCAATTACCTGCTGACCAACAACCCGAACGTGAAGAGCCTCAAGGACTTCACCGACAAGGACCGGATCGCTGTCCCGGCGGCGGGTGTCGGATTCCAGTCGCGCACGTTGCAGATCGAAACCGCCAAGGTGTTCGGCAACGATCACTTCAAGAAATTCGACGACATCTCGGTCAGCCTTCCGCACCCGGATGCGACGGCGGCGCTGATCGCCGGCCAGTCGGAGATCAACTCGCACTTCTCCAGCCCACCGTTCCAGTACCAGGCCCTGCAAAGCCCCAATGTGCACAAGGTGCTCAGCTCCTATGATGTGCTGGGCGGCCCGGCGACGTTCAACGTGCTCTACACCACGGAAAAATTCCACGACGAAAATCCCAAGACCTACAAGGCGTTCTACGATGCCTTGATGGAGGCGCAAGGCATCATCAAGGCCGACAAGCCGGCCGCTGCCCAGACCTACATCCGCGTAGAACAGTCCAAGTTGCCGCTGGCGCTGGTGGAAAAAATCGTCACCGACCCCGAAATCGACTTCACCGTCGTTCCGCAACGCACCTACATCTATGCCGAAAAACTGCATGAACTGGGCGTGTTGAAAAACAAGGCCGACAGCTGGAAGGACTATTTCTTCGAAGAGGCCCATGCCGACGCCGGCAGCTGAATCCGGGCCGGTTATCCGTTTTCGGCACAATTGCGCGACCGGTCCACGGGGCGGAATGGAACTTGCCTGAGCTTTGACCCATAAGCCCTGGAATCATCAAAGGTCGGGTCAATGAACAATGACAACATGGCGCAGCCAGCGGTCTCGTCGGATGGGTTGCCGATGCTGCCGATCAATCGGTTTCGTACCACGGACATCGACGAGCACGCCCGCAACATGGGAGGCTGGCAGGTCTGCTATGACCAGTTGACCCCCGGTCGCTTCGACGGCGAGTTGATCGAGTTCCGCTCGGATTGGATGCAGTTGGTGCGCGACCGCTCTAATCAGGCCCTGACCAAGCAAGGCATGGCCTGGGAGGGCGCCATCACCTTCAGCGTGCCACTGAGTGCGGATGGGCCGGTCTTTTGCTCCGGGCACCCGATTGTCGAACCCAGCCTATTGGTCGCCCATGGGCATAACCTGCCTGAGTTGCGCACGCCCCAGCATCTGGATCTGCTCGGTGTCGCCATCGACGAGCAGGCGTTGGAGCATGTGCTGGAGCGCCAAGGCAGTCGCTTTCGAATTACCGATCTTCCCAAGTGTTACCGTCTTGGCAACTCGACGCTGCCCGCCGAGCTTGCGGCGTTGTTCGATGAGCTTGAAGGGGGCGAGCAGGGGCGTGACTCGTTGCTGGGGTACGAGTCGATTCGCCGGGGCCTGCGTGACACGGTGATGCTGCACATACTGGAACTGGTGGCGCCGGACGAAGCACCACCGCTCAGTCCCACGGCGCGCAAACGCATGGTCGACCGCGCCCGGGAATACGCCCTGGCCCATGTCGATGAGCCGCTGTCGATCCTCGACCTGTGCAATCACATCGGTGCCAGCCGACGCAAACTGCAGTATTGCTTCCAAGAAACCCTGGGCATCAATCCGGTGGCTTATCTGCGGGCGTTGCGCCTCAATGCGGTGCGCCGTGAGCTGCGCAATGGCGATCAGGTGCTGGGGGTGCAGGAGGTGGCGGCACGCTGGGGGTTCTGGCATTTGAGCCGGTTTTCCAGTGATTACCGGACCCTGTTTGGCGAAACCCCGTCACACACCTTGCGTCGCACGCATCTGTGCTGAAAACGGATAACGGCTGACCGGCCGGCTCCCTAGGATGACCCCAACACCACATGGTCGGAGGGGCATTCGATGTACCAAAACAAAAAAACAAACGTCTGGCACTGTACGTGGTTGACCCTGGGGCTGATCGGTGCCTGCACCGCTGCCCATGGCACCGAAAACGGCGCGCCGACCACGGCGGTCGGGGTCTATGATTTCGGCGCGGGCATGATGCCGCCGGCCACGCCCTTTGGCACCGTCGGCCTGCGTACTGCGTTCTATTCGGCCAACGTGCAGAAGGATCGCCACGGCAAGTCCGTGGACAACAATTTCTCCCTGGATGTCTTGTCCATCGGCGTCGCCTACATGCGCATGACCGATTACACCGTGCTGGGCGCCAAGTATGGCTTCGGTGCCGTCGTACCGTTCTTCCAGATGGACGCGTCGCTGCAGGTGCAGACCCCTGTCGGCCCACTGAACCTGGAGGCCGATCCGTTTCGCATGGCCGACATGCAGGTGCTGCCGGTGATCCTGCAGTGGACCCTTTCGCCGAACCTGTTCGTCAATGCCCAGTTCCAGATCCAGGCCCCCACCGGCGACTACGACAAGGATCGCTTGATCTCGCCGGGTCTCAACCACTGGACCTTCTCGCCGATCCTCAACGCCACGTACATCTCCGACAGCGGCTTCGAGGTGTCTTCGAGCTTTGAAGCCGACATCAACACCCGCAACCACGCCACCGACTACAAGAACGGCGTCGAGTACCGTCACGAATTTGCCGTGGGCCAGCACGTCGGGCCATGGACCTTGGGCGTGGGTGGGTACTACTACCGTCAGTTCACCGATGACGACGCGCCGGGGCTGGAAACCGGCAATCGCGCCCGGGTGCTGGCTGTCGGGCCGGCGGTGAGCTACTTCAAGCCCGGCATTCCACCGGTGTGGCTGCATGTCTACAAGGAGCTCGATGCGCGCAACCGCGCCGAGGGCTATACCGCGGCGCTGCGTATTTCCCACAGTTTCTAGAAGGGGCTCGTCATGAACCAATCAAGTTCCGTTTCAACGGCGGCCACCCCGTCGCGCCAGGCCAGTTGGCGCGAAGGCGGGGTGCTGATGCTGGGTAGCAGCCTGACGATCATGGGCGCGGTGATGGTCACGCCCATTCTGCCCCGGTTGGGTGCCGAATTCGGTCCCTTGGAACCGCGCGCCGATCTGCTGGTGCCGTTGGCGATTACCGGTCCGGCCCTGGCGATTGCCGTGTGCGCGCCGTTGGCTGGCTGGTTGGCCGACCGGGTGGGACGCAAGGCGTTGCTGGTGATTGCCACGGTGCTCTACGCCTTGCTCGGCGCCTTGCCGGCCCTGCTCGATAGCCTGCCTTCGATTGTCGGTGTGCGGCTGTTGTTCGGGTGCACGGAGGCGGCGGTGATGACCTGCTGCGCGACGCTGATCGCCGACTATTGGCAGGGCGAGGAGCGACTGCGCTACGTCAACCGGCAGGTGGTGACCATCGGCCTGGTGGGGGCGCTGTTTTTCGTGGTGGGCGGTGTGCTCGGGGAGCACTCGTGGCGGGCGCCATTCCTGTTGTATCTGCTGCCACTGCTGCTGGTGCCGGCCATGATGAAAGTGCTCTGGGAACCGCCGGTGACGAAGCGGCAGAAGGTCGAGCAGCGCGTCGATGAGTCGGCTCCGGCCAAGGTCGCCGTGCTGCCACTGCTGGTCGGCTACCTGATGATCCTGGGCGGCATGGTCCTGACGTTCATCATGCCGATCCAGGCGCCGACGCTGTTGGTCAGCTTGGGCATCACCTCCAGCACGATGATCGGCCTGGCGGCGGGACTGAGCCTGTTGGCGACCTTGGGCGGTTCGCTGATGTGGCCGTTGCTGCGCCGTCGCTTCGGCATCGCCGGGTGCAACGCATTGTTGCTCGGCCTGATGGGCCTGGGGCTGTGGTTGCTGATGCGCGGGCAAAGCTACAACGCTGTGCTGGTGGCAGTGTTCATCCAGGGCCTGGGGGCCGGGTTGCTGGTGCCCAACGTGATGGCGCCGGTGATGAATGCCTTGACCGCCAGCACCCGCGGCCGGGGCTTGGGCGGGTTTACCTCGTGCCTGTACATCGGCCAATTCGTCAGTCCGCTGGTGGTGGCGTTGGTGGTTGTCTTCGCCGGTGACCTGCGTCACGCCATTCAGTGGCTGGCCCTGGCCAGTTTTGCCTTGGCACTGCTCTGGGTCATTGCCGGCCTGCGCGCACGGGGCCAGGGGCAGGCGAGCACCGTCGGATCACATCAATCGTCGTGACATAAGGAATCTGAAACATGGGTATGCAAGACATCCACCATCTGATGGACAGTGAAGACGCCACGGCGCTGGCCGAGTGGGTCAGGCGTGGCGAAGTCCAGCCCGGCGAACTGCTGGAAACCGCCATCGAGCGCCTGGAGCGGGTCGAGCCGCAGCTCAATGCGGTGGCCGAGCGGCTGTACGATTCGGCACGGCAAGCAGCGCGCACGCCACAGGTTGGCCAGGGCCTGTTGGCCGGTGTGCCGACCTTGATCAAAGACCTGTTTTCGCCGGTCCACGGTGCGGCGATGACCAACGGCTCGCGTGCACTGGGCGACTTCCGGGCGGATTTCGAATCGGAAGTCGTGACGCGCCTGCGCCGTGCCGGATGCCAAGTGATGGGCACCAGCACTTCGCCGGAGTTCGGCACGTCGTACTCCACCGAGTCCGCGCGTTTCGGTGCCACCCGCAACCCTTGGAGCAGCGAGCACAGTGCCGGTGGCTCCAGTGGCGGCGCGGCGGCGTTGGTGGCGGCCCGGGTGGTGCCGTTCGCCCATGGCAACGACGGCGGTGGTTCATTGCGGGTGCCGGCATCTTGCTGTGGTGTGTTCGGGTTCAAGCCCAGCCGTGGCCTGATGCCGTCGGGGCCGATAGTGGGCGAGGGCTGGGCGGGGATGGGCACGCCGCATGCGATTACCTTGTCGGTGCGTGACAGTGCGGCGCTGCTGGACGCCACCGCCGGCATGGACCTGGGCGCGCCCTATGCCGCACCGATCCAGGCACTGCCGTATGCGATGGCGGTGCAGGCTGATCCCAAGCCGTTGCGCATTGCCCTGGTCGAACAGCTCGGCCCTTGGCCCACCGCGCCGCAAAGTCTCCAGGCCGTGGGCGAGGCGGCCCGTCTGTGCGAGGCCCTGGGGCATCGTGTCGAGCCGGTGAACCTGCCGGTGGGGTTGCTGGAGTTTCTCGACCACGTGTTCACTATTATTGGCGCCAGCTCTCGTCACTATGTCGATCTGCTGGGCCAGATGCGTGGGTTTGCCGTGCAGGCCGAAGAACTGGAGGTGCGCACCCGGATCATCTTGCGGGACAAGGGCAACGTCAGCGGCGCCCAATATGCCGCGGCGGTGGAATGGATTCATGCCCTCGGCCGGCAGTTGGCTGTGTTCATGCAGGATTACGACGTGATCCTGACCCCGGTCCTGACTCGCGAACCGGTGCTGATTGGCGAGCTGGATTTGCAGGATGTGTGCATGAGCCTGGATCAACTGATCGAGCGCTACCACAGCTATTCGCCGTTCACCGCGCTGTTCAATGCCAGCGGCCAGCCGGCGATGTCAGTGCCGTTGTCCTGGAGTGCCAATGGGTTGCCGATGGGGGCGCATTTTGCCGGACGCTTTGGCGAGGAAAACACCTTGCTGGCCCTGGCCGCCCAACTGGAACGCGCCCAGCCCTGGCGTGGCCGAGTTCCAGCGGTCAACGCCTGCCGGCGGTGAAAAC